>JAGGVB010000088.1 GCA_021158245.1 bacterium
AGGTATCATTAAGGCCGGAAAACATGATTAACAAATCCATGGATACAGGAGAAATAGAAGTTTATGCAGATGACTTGATAATATTTAATCCTTCAAAACCCCTTCCTTTTCTGATAAGTGATGAAGTTGATGCCACAGAGGAGCTTAAACTTACATTCCGATATCTTGACTTAAGACGTCCGCAGATGCAGAAGAACATTATATTAAGGCACAAAGCCGCACAAATTGTAAGAAGATTTTTTGATGAAAATGATTTTCTTGAAATAGAGACTCCGTTTCTCATGAAAAGCACACCTGAGGGCGCACGGGATTATCTTGTACCAAGCAGGAACCATCCCGGTAAATTTTATGCGCTTCCTCAGTCTCCCCAGACTTACAAACAGATATTAATGATATCTTCTTTTGACAGATATTTTCAGATAGTCCGCTGTTTCAGGGATGAAGATTTAAGAGCAGACAGACAGCCTGAATTCACGCAGATAGATGTTGAGATGTCGTTTATTGAAGAGGATGATATAATTGAAATTGTAGAAAAACTTATGAAGCGGCTTTTTAAAGAGACGCTTGATATAGACCTTGAAATTCCGTTCCGGCGCCTGTCTTACAATTCTGCAATGGATATGTACGGGTCTGATGCACCGGATATCAGGTTTGATATGAAACTTCACGATCTTTCTGAAACAGTTAAAGATTCTGATTTCAGCATATTTACGAGTGTGCTTGAAAACGGAGGAGCTGTTAAAGGTATTTATTCTCCTGATATGGATAGTATATCAAGAAAAGGCACAGATGATTTGACAGCATTTGCCAGGAGATACGGTGCAAAGGGTTTGATCACAATACAGATGCGTGACGGAGAGCTGGTTTCGCCGATAAAAAAACACATCGGCAATGATCTCCTCCTTACAATATGGAAGACTTTCGGAGGAGGGGATAAAGGAGTTGTATTTATTATTGCAGCGGAAAAACAGGTGTGCAGAGTTTCTCTTGGAAGCCTTAGGAAAAAGATTGCAGGGGATATAGGAATCATTCCTGAGAATGAATTCGCTTTTACCTGGGTTGTTGATTTCCCGCTTTTTGAATTTGATGAAGAAGACAAGAGGCTTGTTGCAATGCACCATCCTTTTACATCCCCGAAAGAAGAAGATGTTGAGAAGCTGGAGAGTGCGCCGGAAAAAGTAATGGCAAGAGCGTATGACCTGGTGCTTAACGGAACTGAAATCGCAGGCGGGAGCATAAGGAATTACAGAAGTGATGTTCAGGAGAAACTTTTCCGTGCTCTTGGAATGGATGAGAATACAATTAAACATAAGTTCGGATTCCTCGTTGATGCACTTACTTACGGAGCTCCGCCTCACGGAGGAATAGCATTCGGATTCGACAGATTGGTTGCAATGCTTGCAGGAGAAGGATCAATACGAAATGTAATTCCTTTTCCAAAGACTACCAGCGCTTTTTCATTAATGGACGGTGCTCCTTCAGCAGTTGATGATAAACAATTGAAGGAGCTTGGTATTTCTATCGTCAAAAATGAGTAAATAGATATAAATTAAGCAGATAATGGCAGTTAATTTTCCCTTGACAATAAACGAAATATTTGTTATAATTAATTTGATTCGATTTAAGCTACCAAAATGGTAAAAGTAAAAAGGAGGTGTAGGGAATGTTAAGAGGCGTTAGGAAAGTTTTCGTTGCGTTCTTTTCCGTTGTTGTGCTTGCTTCTTTCGTTCTTGTTGGATGTACTCGGTATGCCAACGACGAACAGCTTAAGACGCTAGACGAGACAAAAGCTGCTGCTTTGTCAGCAGAGAAAACTGCTCAAGATACAGATCAGAAAAAAGCATCACTTGAGAAAAAATTGTCAGAGAAGCAGATGGAACTGCAGAAAGTAAAAGAAGAGAAGGGTAAAGTACAGTCTAAACTCTAAAACGGAGTTAGACGGCTTTTATTGAGTAAGGAGGATTGGAGAATGAAAGTAAATGGTAATGTTATTACTGTTCTCGCGTTGATTTTTGTTCTGCTTCTCGCACTCAGCTCACCTGTTTTCAGTCAGGATGCAAGAAAAATCAAGACCGGTGAGTACAAAGTTCAATTAGCTGAGTGGCAGAAGAGAGAAGCAGTGGCAACCGCGAAAATTGATTCCCTCAACAAAGTAATTGAAGACTTGAACAATCAGATTGCAGGCGTTGAGACCGAGATTGACAATGAATGGAATTCTGTTTATACTTTGGTCGGCACGGATAAGGCTGGTTACGAAGCATACAAAACAGATCTGGAAAGTATAGACAGTGAAATTGACGGTCTTGCTTCCCTTTCACCTGAAGAGTTATTCAGAAGCAGAGACAAGGTTGATGCCATTGAAGCAAAGATTGCAGAAGCAAAGGGCAGCAAAATTGGGCTCTTAACAGAGATGGAAACAAAACTTGCTGATCTTGACGGCAAACTCGCAGCTTTAAAGGCAAAGATTCCCGAAAACATTTATGATAAATACACTGTTGTAAATGGCGACTATCTCTGGAAGATTGCCAAAAAAGATGATATCTACGGCAATGCTTACCAGTGGATAAGAATTTACACGGTTAACAAAGATCAGATTAAAAATCCCGATCTTATTTACCCGGAGCAGATTTTTAATATTGCCCGCGGTGTCGGAAGAGATGAACACCTTGTTGTAAAGGGTGAGTATTTGTCAAAGATTGCCGGATGTGCTAAAGTATTTAATGATCCGACAAAATGGACAAAGATCTATGAGGCCAATAAAGACATCATTGGTGATGCCAATCTGATTTATCCTTATCAGGTATTGACAATTCCAAAGGGTGAATAACTTTTTGGTCAACTGCCCCTTATAAGGGAACTGGTTGTGACCTCATGATGATTTAATATTATTAATACATAAAAGCTCTCGGCTCCTTCAGCTATAAGAAGGTGACGGGAGCTTTTTTTCTTTTATCTTATTAAAAACATCTTGATTGTATTTCAGGATTAATAAGGCTTAAGATGAAAAAGGAAATAGTTCCTCTTCAGAATGTAGAACTTGTAAAACTGTTTGGTGCACATGATGAATTCCTTCTTATTATTGAAGAGGCATTCCCTGATGCCCGGATTGTTGCAAGAGGGGATAAAGTCTCAATACAGGCCGGCCCAGAAGATATAGCTGCTCTTAAAAGAGTCTTTAAGGAGATGATTTATCTTGCGAGCAGAAACCAGGCGATTGACAGAAATGATGTATTGACTGTCCTGAATATTGCCGGACAGGAAGGCGTGGATGCGCCTGAAGAATCCGGCATGGAAAATATTCCGGTTATTTTTTACGGGAAAAAAGGAGTGATACGTCCGAAAACTTCAGGGCAGCGAATATACTTTTCAGCGATGCTGAATAATGATATTGTTTTTGCAGAGGGACCTGCAGGAACAGGCAAGACCTATCTTGCAGTTGCAACTGCGCTTCAAAAGCTTAAAAATCAGGAGATTGCACGTATAATATTGTGCAGGCCTGCCATTGAAGCTGGAGAAAGCCTGGGGTATCTGCCCGGTGATTTAATGGATAAAGTTGATCCGTATCTCAGGCCGCTTACAGATGCTCTTTTTGATATGCTTTCTTCGGAAAAAATAAACAAATATCTTGATCAGAAAATAATTGAGATAATCCCTCTCGCGTACATGAGGGGCAGGACACTTAATAACGCTTTTGTTATTCTTGATGAGGCGCAGAATACATCACCTATGCAGATGAAGATGTTTTTAACCCGGCTTGCTGCAAATTCCCAGGCTGTTGTTACCGGCGATACAACGCAGATTGACCTGCCTGTAAAAACCGTATCAGGGCTTGTACAGATTCAGGAAATTCTGCAGGGAATTGAAGGCATAAAATTTGTATCTTTGAAAAAAGAGGATGTTGTCCGTCATCGTCTTGTTAAAGAGATTATTAAAGCATACGAGGATTATAACGGGCAGAACAAAGGGGAGGAGCCTTCTTCATGATAAATCTGAAAACTGTAAAAAGATTTATGAAAGTTTTAAAAAAGTTCAAAAAAGAAAAAAGAGAAGCTGCTACCCGCCATTACAATAAAAGCATAAGATATATTATTTTTATTATACTTGTTGTGCTTATCACCCTTATGTTCCCCAAGGGACAGACACCTCAGTTTGCTGATATGGTTGAGGGCAGCATATCAGCGAGAAGAATTGTTGCTCCGTTCAGCTTCGAGATTTTAAAAACAGAAGATGAGTATAATCATGATATTAAAAAAGCAGTAGAAAAGGTTTACCCCGTTTTTTTAAAGAAAAACAATTTTGGAGAGATTAAAAACAGAATCAACGATTTTTTTTCTGAAATCTATTCTGCGAGATTTAAATATCAGCGAAGCCGTATGGATGTGTCTGTTTTAATTGATTCTATTTCAGAAAAGTATCCTGTAAGTGCCAAAAGCGACAAGCTGTGGTCAATGTTTATTAAGGTTGACAGGGGATTCAAAAAACGCGACATACAAAAACTTCAGAAAATGGTGATCAATATTGTCAGAGACGTTCTTGCTGTGGGAGTGCTTAGTGTTGATAAAAATAGCATTGATAATAATGATCATAATATCATGATAGCTTCCGGAGGCAGGGAAAAAGTTTTTCCTTTGCAGGATTATTATGATATATCTGAAGCGCTTCCCAAGGCTGCTGAAAGATTTACTACAATATATGCAAATGATATTGAAATGGCGCGGGCCGGATACAAGCTGGCAAGTTATTTTATCAGGCCTGACCTTATTTATCTTAAAAAGCTCCATGAAGAAAGAATGCAGGAAGCACGGGCAACTGTGCCGAGAAGCAGCGGATTTGTATATCAGAATGAGAAAATTGTTGACAGAAACGAACGTATAACAGTGGATATACGAAAAAAACTTGTATCTCTTGCAACTGTAACAGCAGAAAAGAGAAAACAGGAAGGCGGTTTAAAAAGTGTAACGCCCTTTATCGGAAGAATGTTTTTTGTTTTTTCTATTATTATGATTTTCGGGCTGTTTCTTAAATCTGACAAACCTGAGATTTTTAAAAACACGAAATTGATGGTTCTTGTTGCTTTGATTATCCTTCTTGTGGCGACTATGACTTTTGTTATTCACAGCCTTAATGCGTCTGAATATCTTGTGCCGACTGCACTTGGCCCAATGCTTCTTACAACTCTATTCGGCCTGAATGTGGGATTTATTAGCTCTGCTGTGTTGAGCCTTTTAGTGGGAGGTTTGTGGGGTAATGAATTTAATTTTACCGTAATCTCCTTTATTGTTGGAATTGTAGGTGTTATCACAATAAAACGTGTAAGGGACAGAAGGCAGCTTGTTCTTGTAATAGTTTATCTTATTGCAGCGTACGGTTTTTCAATAATATCAATGAGTTTTTTAAGGGCAATTCATTATAAGATAATTTTTCATCAGCTGCCGTTCAGCGCTTTTACAGGATTAATAACACCTGTTGTTGCATACGGGCTTCTTCCTTTAATTGAGTTGGTCTTTGGAGTTACAACTGATTTTTCAATTCTGGAATTATCAGATTTAAACCACCCGCTGTTAAAACGGCTTTCTCTTGCTGCTCCGGGCACCTATTACCATTCTATCAATGTCGGAAATCTGGCCGAAGCTGCAGCCCAGGCAATCAAAGCAAATTCTCTTCTTGCAAGAGTAGGGTCATATTATCATGACGTGGGCAAAATAGAGAAATCAGAGTATTTTATTGAAAATCAAAAAGGCGTTAAGAATCCCCATGAAAAGCTTGCAACACGCATGAGTGCATTGATACTTGCCAATCATGTGAAAAGAGGGCTTGAGCTTGCAGAGGAGTACAAACTTCCTCAGAGAATTAAGGATATTATTGCACAGCATCAGGGTACATCACTGATGACATATTTTTATAATAAGGCAAAAGAAGAAAATCAAGCAGGGCTTTCGGAAGAGGATTACCGCTATTCCGGCCCGAGGCCCCAGACAAAGGAGGCGGCAATAGTGATGCTTGCTGACTCTGTAGAGGCTGCTTCAAGGTCGCTAAAAGATCCTTCTCACAGCAGGCTCAAGGGATTGGTAGGAAAAATCGTTGACCAGAAATTCAGTGACGGGGAGCTGAACGAATCGCCGTTGACTCTGAGGGATCTGGAAAGAATTAAAGAAGGATTTTTAAAGATTCTTGCAGGAATATATCATACGAGGCTTGAATATCCGTCTGCACCGGATTTGTCAAAGGGAAAAGCAAAGGATTTATCTATAAGTGAGAATTAATATTTATATATTAGATAATGTAAGAGATGCTTTCCCGCTTAAGAACAGGGATATTAAACGTACTGCAGAAGATATTTTAAAGTCGGAAAAGTACAGGGGCAGCGGTGAAATCAATATTATTTTTTGTGATAATAAAAAAATAACCCAACTTAACAGAAATTATTTAAAAAAAAACAGGCCTACGGATGTAATAGCATTCTCAATGGATGAAGATGAGATTATACAGGATGATAATATCCGGGGTGAAATTTATATAAGTGTGGAGCAGGCTGAAATTCAGTCAAAAATTTATAAAAGCGCTTTCAATACCGAGGTGATGAGACTCGTTGTGCACGGAATGCTTCATCTGGCAGGGTGGGATGATTCCACAGATGATTTAAGGGAACAGATGAGGCATAAAGAAGATTTTTATCTGCAAAAATCAGGTTTAATCTGAAAAATTATATATTTATCATTTTAATAAAAAAGATGAATTCGCTTGATTTTTACGTGAGTATGTCTATTTTTTCTTTATTAAGAACATCTTTGATTAAGCATGAAAGGAGGAGTTGGGATTTTGGAAACAGACTCTTGGCTGCTTTTAACGGTTTTTGTAATTCTTGTTGGGTTGTCTGCATTTTTTTCCGGTTCGGAATCCGCGTTTTTTTCAATCCCTGATGATGAGTTAGCAAAAATTAAGGATGATAAAAAACAATCACGCGGGGAAAGCCGGATTTTATGGCTGCTTAAAAGGCCGCGGCGGTTGTTAATGACAATATTGATCGGCAATACTATTGTTAATGTAGGGGCCGCTACAACGGCAGCTTTTTTTTCTGCATCTGTTATTCCTGGAAATGGCTCAGGAAGTGCTCTGGGTATTATTGTTGAAATAGCAGTTGTGACTTTTGTCCTTTTAATGTTCAGTGAAGTTTCACCGAAAATATTTGCAGTCAAGGAGCCGGTACGTTTTGCCGATAAGGTTTCTCTTCCGATTAAAGGCGTTGTGATAGCTGGCACACCGGTTACTGTTTTAATTGAGTGGGTAATGTCTGTGCTTCTTCGATCTCTGAAAGTAAAAAAGGAGATGCCCTTTATGAACGAAGAAGAGCTTAAAGCTCTTATTGACGTAGGAACTGAAAAGGGTACGCTTGACATAGCAGAGAGGGAGATGATCCATTCTATTTTCGAGTTTGGAGAAACAACGGCAAAAGAAGTGATGATACCCCGAACGGATATGATTTGTCTCGATATCAGTACTTCTATCACAAAAGTTCTTTCAATAATTAAAAAATACGGGCATTCCCGAATACCTGTATATGAAGAGAATATTGATAATATTAAAGGCCTCTTGTACGTAAAGGACCTGCTTCCATTTATGAAAGCAGGGAGAAATCTGCCCAGGATAGAAAATTTGCTGCATCGTGCCTTATTTATTCCGGAGAGTAAAAGGATTGACGAGCTGTTAAAAGAATTCCAGAAAGAGCGTATGCATATGGCAATTGTTGTTGATGAATACGGCGGCATAGCAGGCCTTGTGACAATGGAGGATGTAATTGAGGAGATTGTAGGCGAGATAAGAGACGAATTTGATATGGAAAAGCCCCTTCTCCGTAAAGTTGATGATAATACCTGGGTTGTTGAAGGTAAGATTGACATAGAAGATCTGAATGATAAAACAAATCTTGATATTCCTGCAGATGAGGGTTATGAAAGTCTCGGAGGTTTTATTTTTGCCCACTTGGGGCATATCCCTGTTGAAGATGAGAAAGTTATATGGAAAGACGTAGAGATGATAGTAGAAAAAGTTCAGAAGCAGCGGATCAAACGGGTTAAAGTGACAGTGAAAAAGGAAAATACAAGTGGCAGGCAGGAAGAACAATAGAATAGGGCAGACTGCAAAACCAACACATATGATAATCTTCAGTTTTCTTGTGATTATTATTGTTGGAGCCATTCTTCTTTCATTACCCTGGGCTGTAAAGGGGACCAGGTTAAGTTTTATTGATGCACTTTTTACAGCAGTATCAGCGACCTGTGTTACAGGGCTTACAGTTGTAGATATCGGCAGAGAGTTTACTATGTTCGGACAGATAGTTGTGCTGATTTTAATACAGCTCGGCGGCCTCGGCATAATGACGTTTTCTACTTTTTTTATTTATCTTCTCGGGAAAAGGCTCTCATTACGGGAAAGGGATGTTATAGGTTCTACCCTTATCCACACGCCTGTTCAGAATATTGGAAGATTAATTGTAAAAATTATGGTTATTGTTTTCACGTTGGAATCCATAGGAGCCGGAGTAATTACAGTAAGATTGCTTTCATATTATCCGTTAAAAAAAGCGATTTATCATGGAGTATTTCATGCTGTATCTGCATTTTGTAATGCAGGGTTCAGCCTTTACTCGACAAGCCTCATACAATACAGGTCTGACATCTGGATTAACAGTACAATAATGGTACTTATTATTCTTGGCGGTGTCGGCTTTGTTGTGCTGCTTGAACTTAAAAAAATGCTCGGCATCAGCCCTGGTTCGTGGAAAAATGTCCTGTCTTTCCATTCGAAGATCGTATTAACAACATCTCTTTTTTTGATTGTAACAGGCACATTTTTTATTTACTGGGTTGAGTACAGCCATTCCCTTAAAAGCCTTGGTCCGGGTATACGCTTTATGACTGCAATGTTTCAGTCTGTTACAGCCCGGACAGCAGGTTTTAATACTCTGAATATAGGTTCTTTAACAAACGGCGCATTGTTTGTAATAATGTTTTTAATGTTTATCGGAGCTGCTCCGGGGTCGTGCGGAGGCGGTGTAAAGGTTACTACTTTGGGCATTTTCATTAACCTGTTCATTTCAAAATTGAGAGGCAGTAATGAGCCTCATATTTTTAACAGGACAATATCGCCGCAGATGACCAGTAAGGCTTTTACAATCGTACTGAGTTCAGTATTAATAATAGGCCTTATTTTTTACGGCCTGCTTCTTTCCGAAGATTGGAGTAAGTCTCCGGGTGCAACCAGGCCGGATTTTATAAACCTTTTTTTTGAAGCTATTTCAGCATTTGGTACAGTGGGGCTTTCCATGGGTATTACTCCCGAGCTTACAAAAATCGGGAGGATATTAATAATTTTGCTTATGTTCATAGGGAGATTAGGCCCGCTTACTCTTGCAGTTGCTCTTGAACGGCCGAAGTATGGAGTTAACTACAAGTATGCAAAAGGCGAGATAATGGTTGGGTGAAAATTCCGGCAAATTTCAAATAAATTGCCCTTCACTACTTGGCAAAGTCAGATTCGGAGGTAAAAAGTGAGAAGTATTGCAATTATAGGCCTTTCAAGTTTCGGATATTTTCTTTCTTTGGAACTTGTAAATCAGGGTATAGAAATCATGACAATTGATTTGGATGAAGAAAAAATAGAGAAAATAAAACGTTATGTAAACAAAGCGGTTATTGCAGACGCTACTGACCGGACGGTTTTGGAAACACTTGGCCTTGATGAACTTGACGGAGTTGTTGTAAGCCTCGGCCAGATAGAATCAAGTGTCCTGACTACACTCCATCTTAAGGAGCTTAAAATTCCGAATATTATTGCAAAAGCGCTGTCTGAAGAGCACGAAAAGATTCTGAAAAAGATTGGCGCTACAGATGTTATTTTCCCTGAAAGGGATATGGCAAAGAGGGCTGCAAGAACTTTAGTGCATGAGAATATTCTTGATCATATTCCTCTTGCTGAAGGATACAGCATATTTGAGATTGCACCGCCTGCTTCATTTTTAAGGAAGTCTCTCGGAGAGCTTGATTTAAGAAGGAAGTACGGAGTGCAGGTGATTGTTGTTAAGGAGCTTGTACCCCAGAATGTTGTACTTGTACCTATGGCTGATTATGTAATAAAAGACAGTGATGTTCTTGTAATGATAGGGAGAGATGAAGATCTGGAAAAGATAAAAAACCTTAAATGAAAATATTTCAGGGTGATAGTTTAGTTCATAAAGTTATCAAGTTGAAAGTTATAAAGTTTTATAGTAAAAAGGGAATAGTGAATAGTCCACCCCCGACCCTTTATTTCTCTATTCCTTTATATCTTTTATGTCTCTATATCCCGAATGTAAATTACCGGATAGTATTCAGGAAAAAATTTTACCGGGACTATTCAAATAGCCATAATACTAAAAATACTTTTGATTTTAGCTGAAAATATTGTATCTTAAGCGTTACTTATGCGAGAGTGGCGGAACTGGTAGACGCGCTAGATTTAGGATCTAGTGTCGTTTCGACGTGAGGGTTCGAGTCCCTCCTCTCGCACGATATTTTTTAAATGCAAATGGAGAAAACTGTGAAAGTTGTTGTTTCTGATGTTAATGAATGGAAAAAAAAGTTAGATGTTACGGTTCCTTCCGGAGAAGTAGAGAACAAAACAAAGGATAAAATTAAAGAGTATCAAAAGAAAGCAAAGTTAGACGGCTTCAGGCAGGGCAAAGTACCTGTATCTTTAATTGAAAAACGTTTTGGCGAAGCATTAAAAGCGGATGCTGTTGATGACTGCATTGATAAATTTTTTAAAAAAGCCATACTTGAAAACAAGATAGATATCGTTGCTCCGGGGAAAATAACAGATGTTAAATATGATGACGGCAGGGATCTGGAGTTTTCGGCAGAAGTTGAAGTTACGCCGGAAGTAGATGTAAATGAATATACAGGCTTTAAGGTTGAAAAGGATATTGTTCCTGTCACTGATGAGGATGTTGATAATACGATAATGCAGCTGAGAGAAGAAGCTGCATCAATTAATGAAACCGATGATGCTGCACAGGAAGGATTTATTATACGCGGGACAGTACAGGAAGTGGATGAGTCCGGAATGCCGATTGTCGGCAAAAAATGGGATGATCAGGTTTTTGAACTTGGAAAACCGCCGATTATTAATGATTCATTGGATCAGCTTAAAGGTGTGAAAAAGGGAGATGAACGGAGATTTTCCCTGCTTGTGCCAAAACAGGATGGAGAGCAGCAGAAAGTGGAATTCTCCATAACAGTTGATGCTGTTTTTGAAAAGAAACTTCCTGAACCGGATGATGAATTTGTAAAGAAATTCGGCCCATTTGGCAACATAGATGCTTTAAAGGCCCACATAAGAGATACTTTTACAAAAGAAAATGAGAGCAGGTCGGAATCAGCTCTTGAAACAAGAATAATCGATGAAGTTATCAAACATAATGATTTTGAGCTCCCGCCTTCTCTTGTTGAAGCAGGGCTTGACAATTTATGGGAAGATTACAAACAAAAAGAAAAGACAGACATATCAGAGGATGATTTCAGAAAGAGCAATAAACCGGTTGTTGAATGGAATCTTAAATGGGATATTCTTTATGAGAAGATAGCTGAAAAAGAAGCAATTGAAATCACTGATGAAGATATGGAAGAGCATGCAAAGAAGATTGAAGAGACATCTGAAGAAGAAGCAAAAAAATTCAGAAGATATATTAAAAACAGCTCAAATCGCAAACGTGTTGTTAGAGAGCTTCTCGTAAACAAAGTAATTGATTTTTTGAAGAGTAAATCAAAGATTAAAGAAGTAAAACAGAAAAAGCAGAAGTAGTTAATCATTAAATAACAAACGGGGGCAAAATGAGTTTAGTGCCTATTGTTGTGGAGCAGACAGGCAGAGGCGAACGTGCTTTTGACATATTTTCCCGCCTGCTTAAAGAGAGAATAATTTTTATAGGATCTCCGATTGATGATGTGGTTTCAAGCCTTGTTATTGCGCAACTTTTATTTTTGGAAGCCGAAGATCCTGACAAGGATATCTATATTTATCTTAATACTCCGGGGGGGCATGTATCATCAGGCCTTGCAATATATGATACAATGCAGTATGTAAAGCCGGATATTGCTACAATTTGTATGGGCCAGGCGTCAAGCATGGGTGCACTGCTTCTTGCTGCAGGTACACATGGTAAACGTTCAGCTCTTCCTCATTCGAGAATTATGATACATCAGCCTCTTGGGGGAGCTCAGGGTCAGGCTACTGATATAGAGATTCAGACGAGAGAGATACTTACGCTCAGGGAACAGCTTAACGGTATTCTTGTAAAACATACTGCCCAGAACCTTAAAAAGATTGAGAGTGACACTGACAGAAATTTTTTCATGTCTGCACAGGAAGCAAAGGAGTACGGAATTATAGATGAAGTTCTGGTTAGAACAGACAAAAAGAAGAAAAAGAAGGGGACATCGTGACGAGCGAGAATAAATATGTCTGCTCATTCTGCGGCCGAAGTTCTGAAGAAGTTGATGCAATGGTTACAGGCCCTGGAGTTAATATCTGTAATGAGTGTGTACGTTATGCTGAAGAGATTATTAAATCGGACATGGTCAGGAGATCTCTTTCCATTGTACAGCCTCTTCTTACCCCTGCCGAAATAAAAGCTGAACTTGATTATTATGTAATAGGGCAGGAGCAGGCTAAGAAGGCCATATCAGTTGCTGTATATAATCACTACAAACGGATAAACAACGAGCAGAAAGTGGGTGATGTTGAACTGGCAAAGAGCAACATCCTTATGATAGGCCCCACAGGAACAGGTAAGACTCTGATTGCTCAGACTCTGGCGCGCTTTTTAAAAGTTCCTTTTGCAATTGCTGATGCCACAACATTGACAGAAGCCGGATATGTAGGCGAGGATGTGGAAAATGTACTGGTAAGGCTTCTTCAGGCTGCTGACTATAAACTGGAAAAAGCGGAACACGGAATTATATATATTGATGAGATAGACAAGATTGCGCGTAAAGATGAAAATTCATCCATTACAAGAGATGTTTCAGGAGAAGGGGTACAGCAGGGGCTTTTAAAACTACTGGAGGGATCCATTGTATCTGTGCCTCCCAAAGGCGGCAGAAAACATCCTGAGCAGAGCCTGATAAATATTAACACAAAGAACATTCTTTTTATATGCGGAGGTTCTTTTGTAGGGCTCGAGAAAATAATTGCATCACGTATTGGTAGAAAGGTAATGGGTTTCGGTGCTTCTGTTACATCTCGCCAGGAAAAGAGTATCGGAGAGATACTTAAATTTGCAGAGCCTGACGATCTTCTGCATTTCGGGCTTATACCTGAACTGATCGGAAGGATGCCTGTTATTACAACTCTTGACGAGCTGGGCGAAGAGGCATTGATGAAGATACTTCTTGAACCGAGAGATGCTTTGATTAAACAGTATAAACACCTGTTGGAGCTTGATGGAGTAGACCTGGAATTTAAGGTAAACTCTCTCAGTGCTATTGTGGAAGAGGCAATGAAGAAAAAAACAGGTGCAAGGTCATTAAGGTCTATCATGGAAAATATTATGATGGATATTATGTTTGATATCCCGTCAAAAAAGAATGTAGAACGGTGCATTATTACAAAAGATGTTGTTACAAAGGGGAAAAAGCCCCAGTTGATTGAAAAAAAATCGGAGTCAAAGAGAGCTACGGCTTAAACAGGCTTATAAAATATCTGTTGTGAAGGGTGTTTCAGTCAAGCACCCTTTTTTTGTTAAGAGAACTGAAGATTTCGGGTTGAAAGCTGTAAAGTTATAAAGCTATAAAGTTATAAAGTTATAAAGTTGTAAAGTTTATGGCAGAAAACAGTGAATATGTGAAAGTTATGCTGCAGTAATATTTTACTTAATAGATGATCGTTAAAAAAATATTTAGAATGACACTGTTGGTAAAATACTGAAGGGTGTCTGTATAAATTAAAAAACGGATACTAAGCCTGTAAGTTTATCTGTTTTGTTAATGTGTTAATCGGATGAATTTTTCCAGGGAAAGAGCAGTGCGGTTCACTTTCTTTCTGGATTTTTTTAGAAAGAGTGATTAAGCAGTACTGCAATATTGTATTAGCCTGCGAAATTTATTAAAAAATATCAAATTTCATAAAAATAATCCTTAATAAGTCCTTACAATGCAGGTTTTTACAAAAAAGACTTGACAAAATCAAAGAGATTTTATAGATTAAACCTACCATAATGATACAATAAGAGGTATCCTTTCCTAAGAAAAGTAGTAATCAAAGGTTTAATACCGTAACGCGGCATCTTAATGATGTCCCTGTTTAGGGTGGTTTTTTGTTATTTGCATAAGGGTTTCAGTTTTGATTATACTTATATATAATAATGATGTATGGGCTATCAATTTTATTTCCAAGTTATAAAGAAAGATTTCTGAATTACACATAGAAATTAAATTCTGTGTAAGGATGAATGTTTTTCGTATTTAAATTAAAAATTTTTTAAAACTGTGAATTTTGTTTCTGGAAGGAGGTGGTTCTGGAGAGGAAAACGAGATTGTTTGGTGTGGAGGATGGAGAGGAAAATCTTCTGTAATAAACTTCCTGCAGAAGATTGTATTAGTGGGTTTAAAAACTCAAATGTTGAAAGGAAGGAGAGTTTATGAAAATGAGAAATTTTTATGCATTATTGCTTAGTATCGTTTTAGTAACGGTATTAGCAGTAAGCTGCGTAAAAATACCAACGGAAGGGCATGGCTTACCAAACTTTACTGGCACCATCCGTTTCATCAACGCAGCTAGTGATGTTGGCGAGACGTCAGTACTTTTCGATGGTACAAGTGTTGGCACACTATCAGTCGGACAGGCCAATTCTTACACAAGTGTAAAGGCTGGCACACATGCTTTTTATGTCCCGGCGGATCCTGACACAATGGTTGACAGTTTAGTTGTGGATACGGATTTTTCAGGGACTTACTATGTTGTCCCGAAAGTTAATGCTGCTGACAGAAGGTTCTTGAAACACAGAGAACACTGGTCATATGCAAACGAAGTTGTAGCAGATACAATGGTACATGTAAGTATCGTTCAGTTAGTGCCAACGGATGATCTTAAAATTGGCGTTGACGCAAAAACAGCAACAATATATGGTTTTAAAGATATAAAGCCAAATGTTTTATTGGCGTCAGAATCACATTCATTCTATGTGATTTCAGGAGTTGATACACTGGCTACAGTAACTCCGACGTTGGCTGCAGGTACAAGTTCAACACTGCTTATTTACGGAACTGCAGATGCTGTTAAAACGGAGGTTTTTAACAATAAGCTGTAAAATCATTCAAGTTTAATCATTGGAGGGAAAAAGATGCATCGAAAATGTTTTTTAATTGTTGCTCTGGTGACCCTTGTTTTTGCATCTGCTGCGATTTTTGCCCAGACTTCTGGTAGAATTTCCGGTAAGGTGTTTGACAAGGAGACGGGGGAGCCCCTTGTGGGTGCCAACGTTGTGGTCGTCGGGACAAATTACGGTGCAGCAACAAATATAGATGGTGAGTATATGGTCCTAAATGTACCTGTTGGCATTTATACTGTTAAAGCAATGTATATGGGATATGCTGATTATATTATCAGTAATATTAAGGTACGTATAGGCCTCACCTACAGACAGGATTTTGCTTTATCGTCTAAGGCAATTCAGGCTGAAGCTGTTCAGGTTACTGCAGAGCGTCCTATGATTGAGAAAACCTCAACAAATGCCAGCAGAATTATCGACGGTGAAGACATGAAAAACCTGCCTGTCCGCGGCGTTAATGCAGTTGCTACTCTGCAGCCGGGTATTGTTGCTCAGGATAATAATATTTATATCCGTGGCGGCCGTGCCGACGAAGTTGAAACATATGTAGACGGAGCAAGTATAAGAGACGTTGTATCAGGTAATACAAGAGGCCAGGTTATTCCTGAAGCTCTTGAAGAGATGCAGATTCAGGCAGGCGGATACAGCGCAAAATACGGCGGAGCTAACTCAGGTATTGTTGCAATGGCTATCAGGGCAGGTTCACCGAACTATAAGTTTAGTTTGAGAGCTGAGACTGATAATTTTGCAAAATACGGTGAAAAGTTCTTAGATACCTATACATACGGATACTCTGATTATACTTTTACTGCAAGCGGCCCTGTGCCGAAGCTGAAGAATTTCCGTTTCTTCTTTGCAGGCCGTAATACATTTACAAGGGATAATACTCCAAGATTCTGGAGCCCTTTTGAAATTGTAAACGGCAAAACAGTTCTTCCTGACGGTTCTGTAATTAAACTTGCAGATACAGGTATTCGCGGCGGTAAAGTCGGCGAAGAAGTTGACAGAATTGATATGTACGGTGTACATAAAAACGGAAGAGCAAGAAATCCTTTCTATTATAACAGTGTTATAACAGGTGATTTTAAAAGTATTAAATTCCGTTTTTCCGGTATAGGTACATATTCAGCCTATACTTCAGGAGCAGACGGTTTTTATAATCAGTTTACTACTGCTCGTTTTCAGGAAAACCAGTACAGTGACGGTACATACACTGGAAAGATTACACATGTACTTTCCCCGAAAACTTACTACGAAGTAAGTGCATCTTATTATGATGCAAGAGGAAAAGCATGGGATCCTGATTTTAAGGACAATGTGTGGGCATACCAGGACAGTGTTGCTAATAAAGCTCTCGGATGGCAGTATCAGAAATATACCTGGGGACCGAGAAATTATGATTTTAACGGTTTCGGGTTTGACAGGCCTGGTACAAGGCAGGGCTGGTACTCATACTGGAAGAGAAATTATATATCCGGAAAGCTTGATTTTACACACCAGTTTAAACATAACCAGATCGAGTTCGGCGGTGAGTTTAAATACTGGACTCTCAGAAATTTTAGCTTTATCGGCAACCTTACCTACTTGAGAAATACTCCTGATGTTGCTATGGATAAAGATAAGTTTTTGACATGGGCCAGAACCGTTTCACAGAATGTTTATGGCTATGATCGTCTTGGTAATGAATTAAATGATGATACCTATCCGTGGAATAATGCAAAACATCCTACAATCGGTTCTGCGTACATTCAGGACAGATATGAGTACAAAGACCTGGTTATAAATGCAGGTCTGCGGTACGATTATTACTCGATGGATCAGTGGGAACCAAATGATTATGCCAATCCTCAGATTGATGCAAAGACTGCAACTCTCGTGAAAAAAGACTGGCACGAAGTCAAGGCTTTCCAGACAGTAAGCCCGAGACTCGGTTTTAGTTTCCCTGTTTCAGATAACACAACATTCCACGTACAGTGGGGTAAATTTGTACAGATGCCTCAGATGAGCCAGGCATACAGAAGTATGTCAACTATTTTTGGTGTTATGCATGGCGGTTATTTCTACACTAACCCGACAGCACTTTCTACAAGGCCTGAACGTACAACACAGTACGAGGTAGGAATAGGCCAAATGCTCGGCAGTTCGGCTTCTTTTGATGCAACAGTATTTTATAAAGATATTAAAGATCAGCTTCAGACAAGAAGGATTTTTACAGCTTCTGATGCGGAAGTTACTACTTATGATGTTACCAAAAATGGTGATTTTGCCACTACAAAGGGTTTTGAGCTGCGTTTGACTCTGCGCAGAACCAACAGAGTACAGGGCTGGTTAAATTATACTTATGCTGATGCCCGCGGTACAGGTTCTTACCAGAATCAGGCAAGTGCCTCTCTTGATCAGGCAACATCTCAGATGACTCTTATTTCTCCGCTGTATTTTAATCAGAAACACACAGGAAGCCTGACAGTTGATTACCGTTTTGCTAAAGGCGACGGAGGCCCGGTTCTTGAGCGTGCAGGATTAAATGTAATGTTTACATTCAGCTCAGGCCATCCATACACGCTTAGCACAGGCGGTGCCGGCCAGAATA
Source organism: bacterium (assembly GCA_021158245.1). Taxonomy (NCBI): domain Bacteria; species bacterium. Next base: position 17,955 of record JAGGVB010000088.1, read on the forward strand.
ATGCGACTCAGGGAGCAACTCTGCCTGATACGGATGCACGAAGCCGTTCTCCACTTGAACCAATAGGTGCTTCAATTACACCTTGGCAGTTCAATCTCGATGCAAGGCTTGACAAGACATTCACAATCGGTAAATTTGATATTAATGTCTATGTATATGCACAGAATGTTCTTAATACAAAGAATGTTATCAATGTCTACCCCCGTACGGGAAGCGATGTTGACGGATTCCTGAATGATCCTAATCTGAGCAGCAAAGTTATAGCGTCTCAGGGCGGTGCAGGATATGCATATATGTATCATTTATTCAATGATTTGAACCGCCTCCATTATTGGGGCCAGTTCAATGGAAGCGATTTGTGGAGTACTCCGCGAAGAATTCGTGCTGGTATAATGATTAATTTTCAGTAAGAAAGAAATTTTATTCTGAATCGGCTGGCTGGAAACTTCCAATACAGCCGGGAACTTTCACATCTGTTATAAAGTTGTGAAAGGAAAGATAACCCTATGTGGGAGGATAAGATGAGGTTAAAAAAATTTGTTATACCCTGTCTTCTCACGGTACTGCTGTTAGTATCAGCAGGAATCGGAGTAGCTCGGGAAAACAATAATGCGGCTGTGCAGACGCAGATGTTGAAACCAACAGGTACGCCTGTTAGAACACTTCTCAACATCAATCTGCTGGCCCACTGGATGTTCGCAGATGGTATATCTGCGCATGATCCTAATACAAACGGAAGTGGTGTTATATTTCCGCGGGGCACATATGGTGCCGGTGTTATTTACACCGACGGCCTTGTTTGGGGAGGTTTTGTACAGGATGGTTCGAGCCCTGAACTTCGCGTTGGCGGAACAACATACAATACAGGCCTGCAGAGAGGTGCAATTGTTTCAAAGGGTGTAGCAGAAGATCCCAATGCACCGGATGTAAGGATATGGCGTATAAGGCCTGATTATAAAACTGCTGATCTCAAAAGAGATGCTGCAGAACTTCAGGATGCCGGCTTATCAAACATTACAGATGCTGATGTTGCTGCTGTAAGAGCTCAATATGAGACAGACTGGAATGAATGGCCGTGGCAGAAAGGCGCACCGTTTAATGATGCTAATGGAAATGGTATCATGGATGGTGACGAAACTCCCGGCTTTGCAGGCGCTGATCAGGTTATATGGTTTACTGCAAATGATCTAAATTCCAGCCAGTGCTTTCAGCTTGCAGGCTCGCCTCCGATCGGTATGGAAGTTCAGGTAACCCTGTGGGGTTATAACAGGACAGATGCGCTTGGGAATGTTGCCTTTAAGAGATACAGGTTTATCTATAAAGGTACTTCTTCCACACCTGCAGATGCAACAATTGACAGTATGTTTGTAGCTGTCTTTTCAGATCCTGACCTTGGTGATTACAGTAGTGATTATGTTGGTTGTGATACTACTGCAGGACTTGGTTTTGTGTACAATTCAGTAACTCAGGATTCAAAATTTGTACCTTATGGCCTTGCTCCTCCTTCAGCAGGATATGATTTTCTTCAGGGCCCTGTTGTAAAATCAGATGACCCGAATGATAAAGCAATATTCATGATGAAGGAAAAACCGGGGTATAAAAATTTTGGGATGACAGGATTTCTCTATTTTGCTGCAGGAACTTCAATATCCGATCCTGATTTAAAGGTATATGATGGAACTCTGCAGTGGTACAATCTGATGAACGGGCTATTGCCGAGAGCAGGAACTCCTTTCTTGGATAACTACGGTAATCCTACAAAATTCCCGCTTTCGGGCGACCCTGTTAAAGGTGATTATAATATTGATGGTGTTTTAATGTCAGCATCTGACAGGCGTTTCGGTATGGTTACCGGACCGATTAATATGGCTGTAGGCGACACACAGGAAGTTGTTGTTGCTCTGCTTACAGGGCTTGGAGCTGACAGGCTGTCAAGTCTTTCTGTTCTGAAATATAATGACATTTCAGCTCAGTATGCTTTTGATAATCTGTTTGAGCTTGCAAAAGCTCCTCAACAACCTCTGCTTAAGGTTACAAACCTTGACAACAAGGTTCTCCTTAACTGGGGCTGGGACGGGCCAGGAGTTGAAGCTACAGAAGCAGAACAGAAAGGGTATCTGTTTGAAGGTTACAATGTTTATCAGCTTCCCAATGCTGCTGCTACAAAAGAAGATGCAAAGTTGGTTGCAACCTATGATGTTGCCAATGAAATTACTACTATTCTTGATTCAAAATTTGATCCTGTGTCAGGGCAGATTCTGCAGCTTCCTGTGCAGATCGGCAAGAATACTGGTGTTAAGCGTAATATTACAATAACAAAGGATGCTTTTACAGACCAGCCTCTTGTTAACGGCAGGAGATACTATTTTGCAGTAACAGCATACTCTTATAATGGTGATCAGAATGTACCTATTCACAGCCTTGAGAGTGCTTTAAACACAAAGACTGCAATTCCTCAGATGCCGGATCCGGGTTACAGCTACTCATATACTGTCGGCGATACAGTCGCTGCTGTACATTATGGCCCGAGCGATGGTTCTGTTCTGGTAACTGTAGTTGATCCTACTGCAACAACTGGACATGTTTATAATGTCAAATTTACTGAAGATGCTGAAAACGGCGGATATACATGGAGTATTGTTGACTCTACGCTGGATGAGGTAAAACTCAGCGGACAGACAAATCAGTCCGGAGATGACAATTATCTGACTGTTGACGGCCTTCAGGTTAAGGTAGTAGGCCCGCCTGCCGGTGTAAAGGCAGTTTGGGAAACAGACCAGGATAATAATGTTCTTGATAATGCAGTAACAGAATTCGGTTTGTTTGACCATCCAAGTCTCGGAACAACAGGTTACATTATCTCAAACAGAGCAGGTGAGCCAAACAGCGGCAGATGCTTTGACAGATTTGGTTTGTGGGGAATGGATGATGTAGAGTATAATTTTGCAGAAAATTCTCTGACCTGGGATTACATCTCCGAGGCAGTGCATTTTGATGCTGCTACTAATGAAGCCTATATAGCACCTTTCGGTGTACATCGTCATCTCTTCTCTACAGGTGAGGATCAAAGGCTGTTTGCAGGTTTCTGGGATTATGATGAAACAGGTACCTGGAATGTTGATGGAGCCCATTGGGCAGGTGCTATTTTCGGTGCACCTTCATACGAACCTGTTTACGCCTGGGTTGGATATGATGCATCTGGAAACAGAATAAGTTATGATCCTGCAAATAATGCACAGTATGAGACGGATAATGATCTGTATACTTCTGCAAATACAACTTGGGGCAGTGCAACAGGGCCGATTAATCTACCGTTTATAACTGCTACTCTGTTCACTATGTACCTTGATAATGCAACATTGCCGATTGGTAACAAGGTTTGGTTTATTACAAACAAGCCTAATACAGCAAATGATGTTTTCTCCTTTACAACAGAGGGAGTAAATTTCAGTAAAGATGCTGCTCAGGCTGATGTTGAAAAAATCAATGTATATCCGAACCCGTATTACGGCATAAATCCGCGGGAGACAACAAACGTAGACAAATTCGTCAGTTTCAACCACTTACCGCAAAAAGCAACAATTTATATTTTCAACCTTGCGGGACAGCTGGTTAATACAATTGAAAAGGATGATCCGTCTCAATTCTGCCGCTGGAATCTGCGCAATCACAATGATCTACCAGTTGCAAGCGGTATTTATATTATCCGTATTAACATGCCGGAGATTGGCAAAGTAAAAGTACTTAAGCTTTCGCTTGTACAGCAGCAGCAGTTCATTGAGATATTCTAAGCTGCAATGTACTTTGTTAATAAAACGGCAGGATAAATAAATTAGAATGAGGAGAAATGTTATGATAAATAAAACTGGTCGAGTGCTTGCAGTTGCGCTGATTGTTGTTGTGCTTATCAGTTCAGCTGCATTCGCAGGCGGACGTGACAGAGCCGGCACATCTTCCGGTGTTCAGCTGTTGATTCCTGTAGGTGCTCGATATCTCGCACTGGGCGGTGCTGCTTCTGCAGTATGTACCGGTGTGGAAGCCATTTACTGGAATCCAGCCGGACTTGCAGCCATGGGAAGTAATTCTCAGGCAATGTTCAGCTACATGCCATATATTGCTGATATCGGTGTTACTTACGGAGCAGTTGGTGTAAAGGCCGGGCAGTTGGGAACCTTCGGAGTATCCATGAAGGTGTTGAATATCGGTGCAATTGATGTAACAACTGCTGATATGCCCGATGGAACCGGAGAAACCTATACACCTACATTTTTTACTATCACTGCATCTTTTGCACGACAATTGACTGACAGAGTGTTTGTTGGTGTAAATGCTAATTTTATAAACGAAAGATTCAGCCGTGTAAATGCATCAGGAGTTGGTGTTGATATTGGTATACAGTATAAAAATCTTGGCGGAATCGAAGGTTTGAGCACAGGTATTGTGATTAAAAACCTTGGTGCGCAGCTAAAGTATGACGGTTCAGGATTGTATAGAAAAGCTGAAGATTTTAATGCTGATAAAACCATATCTTATCTGAAGATTGATGCTGCTTCCTTTGATTTGCCCTCAATTTTTGAGATTGGTCTTTCATATTCAAGAAATATCGGAGAAAATGCATCTGTAACAGGAAGTTACCTGTTCCAGAATAACAACTACTCTGATGATGAGAGCAAACTTGGTGCAGAGGCTGCGTTTAAAGACATGGCCTTCCTAAGAGTTGGTTATACAATGGCTCCGGATAAACCAGAAGATTTTGAATACCTCTACGGGCTTACTTTTGGCGGTGGTGTACATCTTAAGACCGGTGGTATGGATCTTTATCTCGATTATGCATGGCGGCAGATTGAAATGTTCTCTAGCTCAAATGTATTTTCACTTAAGTTAGGGTTCTAGAAATCTGACGGAGTTTAAGATTTATCTTGATTATTAAATGAGATAAAATCTTTAAAGGATAAAAGGGGTCAGGTCTTTTAGGCCTGATCCCTTTTATAATTATTTAAAAAGGAGTTTGAAATTGAAAAATAGTGCCCTGAGAATATCAATAATTATTTTTATTTTCAGTAAAATATTTGCTCAGGAGAGTAGTCTGCACATTGATGCTGATTATGCAGTATTTTATGAGCCCGGCAAGGAAAATATTGTAGAATTATCTTATGCACTGTATCCATCGGAGTGGGTTTATAAATCTGATAATAACGGTAAGGAAATGGGACAGGTAGTTGTACAGTTAGAGCTTTTTCAGGACAATAAAATAATTTACAGAACTGCATGGAAGGTTGTTAATGACAAGAAAAATCTTTCTTCAGGTAATCAATCTAAAATTGATATTTTGCGATTCAAAATGAAAAAAGGAATGTACAAGGCATTTTTTAAAGTAGTTGACAGTAATAATATAGCAAATTCGGATAGTGTAGATTTTAATTTTAATGTTCCATTTTATAAAGGGAACAAAATTGAAATAAGCGACATAATGTTCTGCACACAGGCAAGAAAAATAGAAAAAGGAGATTCTGACCTTTTTAAGAAAGGTTATTTATATATTGAACCGAATCCTGGAAGAATGTATGGAGGATCAAAAAAAAGTGTTGATTTCTATATAGAGATTTACGGGCTTGATACGTTGAAAAACAAGAGTGCAGAAATTTACTATCATGTTGATGATGATAAGAGTGAGGTAAACAAAGAAAAATACGCAAAAAAGGAAAAGATTGTTGATTTGAGAAAGATGGAAAGGATTGATGGTTCTATTGATTTAAAAGATCTGTTTTCAGGAACTTATTGGCTTGTTTGTCAGGTTTTTGATTGTGATAATAAATTAATTATACAGAACAGGAGAAAATTCTTTCTGTATAATCCTGAAGGAAATAAAAAAGAAAAAAATGTTCTATCTGCAAGGAGAAGAAAAGAAAGTGTAGGGGCATTGAAATTGGCCGGAGATATAGATGAAGACACTGAAATTAAAAGTCTCGTATATATTGCAACAAAACAAGAAAAAGACATTATCAAAAAACTTAGAAATTCGGAAGCAAAGATAAGATTTTTAAAGGAATTTTGGGAAAAAAGAGACCCTGACCTTTCAACAGTAGTAAATGAATACAGGAAAATTTACCTTAAAAGGGTTTCATATTCAAATGCAAAATTCGGGCATTTTATAGACGGATGGCAGACAGACAGAGGCAGAGTTTATATATTATACGGAAAGCCCGATAATATTGAGCACCATAATTCCAATGCAAGTGGACGTGCATTTCAGATTTGGAGATATGATAATATTGAAGGCGGAGTTGAATTTATGTTTGTAAGTTTTAATTCAACAAATAATTTTACACTTGTGAATTCAACAAAGCGCGGGGAAATAAAAAATGCTAATTGGGAAAATTTAATTGAGCTTAACGCTCAGGGAAATATGATGCAGAATAATCAGTATTAGAATAATATAAGATTATAATTAAAACTTTAAAGCCATTAATTCGTTTCTGCGAATTAATGGCTTTAATTTTAGGATTTCGTGTTAATATAAAAAATTATAAGTTTTTTAAATGTTTTGTTCAATTTATGCTGATTATACTTGATTTAAAAGAAAATATTTATACATTTATCAGACTATGAACCCATTAAATAAAATAATCATCGGAATAGATATAGGGACTGTCAGTATTAAGGCTGCTGTTATATCTGATTCTGATATTAATATTTCGGATGAACTGCTTAGAAATGGGCTCAGAAAAAGTTTGATTAACGTGTCTGAAGAATCTTTATATCTGTATCTTTCTCCGTACATAAGGCATGCAGGCAGGCATAGAATTGAAGTGGAAAAAATCATAAAAGGTATAGCCAAATCTATCAAATATAAAAAAGTATCTGTTTTTGTTACAGGAGCAGGGGGTAAAGAGGCTTTAAAATATCTTAGCGCAAAATATATTAATGAGTTCAGGGCCGTAGCAGAAGGTGTGGGAGTACTTTATCCTGAAGTGAATACAATTTTTGAAATTGGCGGAGAGAAATCAAAATATGTTCTTTTAAAGAGATTTGGCAGGAATGGTTTCACAATTGAGGATTATGAAAAGAACGGCGAGTGTGCTGCTGGAACAGGTGCTTTTTTTGATCAGCAGGCAGAACGCCTCGAAGTTTCTGTTGAAGAGGCGGGAAGAATGATCCTTGATGTAAAGCGAAACCCCACCATAGCTGGAAGGTGCTCGGTTTTTGCAAAATCTGATATGATACATGCACAGCAGAGAGGTTATAAACCTGATGAAGTGCTTAAAGGGCTGGCCTATGCTATTGTAAGAAATTTCAGCGGGAATATAACAAAGGGGAAAAAGATAATTCCCAAGGTTGCTTTTGTAGGGGGGATTGCTTTTAATAAGGGAATTGTCCAGGCGGTTAAAGAACACTTTGACTTGAAATCGGATGATTTAATTGTGCCTGAAGACCATGCATGGATCAGTGCCGCAGGTGCTGCGTTAATTGGATTAAGTGACGGCGCTGTCAATAAAACAGAGCTTGCTATTAAAGATAATGATGCTGTTAATAAATATTACCCATATTCAAAAAAACTTTCAAATAAGCGGGTTCGGGTTATTGAAGATGAAATAAATTCGCACAATTTAGATGGTACTGAATTTTATCTCGGTGTGGATATAGGGTCTATCAGCACAAATTTTGCGCTTATAAACGAACACGGCAATCTTATATCAGGATTATATAAGATGACAAAAGGAAGGCCTGTTGAAGTTGTACAAAACGGCCTTATGGAGATGCTTTCCGAAACAGGCAGTAAAATAAAATTAAATGGAGTGGGTACAACCGGATCCGGAAGAGAGCTTATTGGGCATCTTATAGGAGCTGATACTGTTAAGGATGAAATAACTGCACACAAAACAGGTGCTCAGTTTGTAGCTGACAGATACATTGGGAAAAAAGTAGATACAATATTTGAGATAGGCGGGCAGGATTCAAAATTCATATCCCTGTCTGATGGGGTTGTTGTTGATTTCAGCCTTAATGATGCATGTGCTGCAGGTACAGGGTCTTTTCTTGAAGAGCAGGCAAAGAAGCTTGGAATAAGTATTAAAAATGAATTTGCAAATCTTGCTTTGGCTGCTGAACAACCTCTGAAGATAGGGGAACGATGTACGGTTTTTATGGAGAAAGAGATAGATTTATATTTACAGAAAGATATCCCTCTGGAAAATATTGTAGCAGGTATAGCTTTGTCCGTAGTGCATAACTATTTAAACAGAGTCGTTAAAAAGCGAAGAATTGGAGATACGATATTTTTTCAGGGTGGAACTGCATATAACAGGAGTGTAGCCGCTGCATTTTCTACTGTACTTGAAAAGGATATAATTGTGCCTCCTTATAATGGAATAATCGGTGCAATCGGAGCAGCTCTTCTTGCAAAGGAGAAGAATAAGAAAAAGAGCTCAAATTTCCGTGGATGGGATTTAAGAGGTGTTGATTACAAGGAAAGAGAATTCGTTTGTAAGGGATGTTCAAACAATTGTACTGTTAAAGAATTTACTGTTGAGGGAGAAAAAAGTTACTGGGGCGATAAATGTTCAGTAAAATACAGAAAAGTATCAAAGAACGGCAGAAAATCACCAATAGATTCACTTTTTACAAAAAGAGAAGATTTGATTCAAGAGATAATAGAAAAAAACAACAGAAAAAAAATTACAAAGAAAGAAAAAATATTTCTGCCGCAGACTCTGTTTATAATTGATAAACTTCCTTTTTGGCATACATTTTTTAAGGAATTGGGATTTGAAGTAATTATAGGTGAAAAAAGCTCCAATTCAACTGGAAATAAAGGGATAGAGATATCAGCAGCAGATCCGTGCTTTCCTGTTCAGATTTCATTAGGGCACCTGTACAACGGTTTTAAAAACAGCGATGCTTTTGTTTTTTATCCCAATGTAATAAATGAAGAAGACCCGACGGACGGAGTATCTTCATATATATGCCCATGGGGCCAGACATTATCACTTGTTGCCGTAAATACTCCTGCATTAAGCGGATTTAAAGAAAGGCTGCTCTACCCGAACATTCAGTTCAGGGAAGGGCGTGATTTTGTTGAAAAACAGCTTTTTGATTTTATCCGGAAGTTCGGTGTTAAAAGAGGAGAAAATAGAAGAGCAGTAAAATCTGCATATTCAGCACAGGGGAATTTATCCAAAATGCTCCTTGTAGAAGGTGATAAAGCATTAAAAAAGATATATGATGCAGGCCAGCCATTTATTGTACTTGTAGGCAGGCCGTATAATATGTACGATTTTGAACTGAATCTGCACATACCGGATAAATTGTCCAATATATACGGGGTGCCTGTTGTACCTATGGATTTCCTGCCATTCCAGGATCAAAATATAGATGAAATTAATGACCACATGTTCTGGAATTACGGACGAAAAATTATGCAGGCTGCAAAATATACACGTAATTTGAAAGACAGCCACATTATTTTTATAAGTAACTTTAAATGCGGGCCTGATTCTTACATACGGCACTACATGGAAGAAGCAGCCGGAGGCCCATATCTTTTTCTGCAGCTTGACAGCCATGCAAATGATGCGGGAGTTATGACAAGAATAGAAGCTTATCTTGAAAGTAAGAGTATTGTTTAATTATGAATGTATTAAAAGGCAGAAAATTATACATACCGAGAATGAGCGATGAAGGCGCAGAGCTCACAGCAGCAGCTTTCCGGTCACAGGGAGTGGAAGCACAGCCGTCGCCTCAGTCTGATGAGAGTACTCTGGAACTAGCTGCAAAATTCACAACTGGAGAAGAGTGCCTTCCACAGAGAGTTACTCTTGGAAATTTTCTAAAAATTATTCTTGCGGATGATTTCATACCTGAAAAAAATGCATTTTTAATGCCTACATCAAACGGGCCGTGCAGATTCGGCCAGTATTCACCACTTTTAAAAACCATTATAAAAGAACTTGGTTATGAAGAAGCAGTTGTTTTTTCTCCTACAAGCAGCAACGGATATGAAGATTTTGCAGGAAAGGTTAACTGGTTTTTAAGAACAGCATGGAGATCAATAGTTGCTGCGGATATTACAAGGAAGATGCTTTACATGGTCAGGCCTTATGAGAAAGAAGAGGGCGCTGCAGATAAAATTCACAGAAAAACTTTAAATAACATGGCAGAAGTTTTAAGTAATCCTGAATATACTCTCAGGAAGCAGATGACTGAAATGCAGGGTGTTCTTGAAAATGCAAGAGACAGTTATCTTAAAATGCCTGTAAAACAAAATTTGGGAACTCTGCCCCTTGTAGGTATTGTAGGTGAGATTTATCTTAGATTTAATGATTTCAGCAACCAGTATCTCATACGAAAATTGGAAAAGATAGGTGCAGAAGCCTGGATTGCCGATATATCGGAATGGGTGTGGTATACAAATTTTGAGGAGAAAAGAAAATTAATAGAAAAGGGGAATAGATTTTCTTTTCAAATGGCAAAGATAAAAATAAGACATACAGTTCAAAAAATTGATGAGTATGGATTAAAAGAACCTGTTAAAAAGTTCTTTTCAGATAGAAGAGAGGCAAAAACAGAAGAAATACTATTGAATAGTGAGGGATTTCTGCCTGCAAGAATGGCGCTTGGAGAAATGACTCTGAATTCGGGTAAAGCCATATCTTTTTATAAAGAAGGGTGCGACGGAGTAGTAGATATAAGTCCCTTTACATGCATGAATGGAATTGTTACAGAGGTTGTTTATCCTAATATAAGCAGATTTTGCAGCAGCATGCCTGTAAGGATTTTTTATTTTGACGGAGTGCCTTTTGATTTGGAAGGAGACCTGGAAATTTTTATGGAGCAGGTAAAAACTTACCGAAAGAAAAAGATTGTGAAAAAATAGCATATAGTTAAGTTTTTACTTGACATAAAGGCTATATTTCATTAAAATGGTTGTCTGCATTTACAGGGGAAAAGATAGGTGAATGAGTCGCAACTAAATCAAAATATGTTGCCAGTTTTAAAGATTTTGGAGATATGCGTTTAGCGCCTGTATCTATTGGGGATACTGGCGTTTTTTCATTGAATAAGGGAGGGAATAATGGCAGAAGAGAGAAAGGTTCTTCCGGAGAATGCATACCGTCCGTTAAAAAAGGGAGAAGTTTACACCCCTTTTATACCGGCAGACAAATCAGTTTATGAGGTAACGCTCCGTTCAGTATTGACCGGAGTAATTATGGCAGTGCTTTTTTCATTTTCAGCATGCTATCTTGGACTTGTTGCAGGCCAGGTTTTTGAGGCTGCTATACCTATTGCAATTCTTGCAGTTGGTATGTCAGGGATGTTTGCAAGAAAAAACACTATATTGGAAAATGTGATTATTCAGTCCATTGGAGCAGCATCAGGCGTTGTTGTTGCAGGTGCAATATTTACACTTCCAGCTCTTTACATTCTTGGACTTAAGATAACTATTTTCCATACATTTATTGCAGGAAGTCTTGGCGGTTTTCTCGGTATACTTTTCTTAATCCCATTAAGAAAATATTTTGTTGCGGAAGAACATGGTAAACTTCCTTTTCCGGAAGCGACTGCGACTACAGAGATTCTTGCTACAGGAGAGTCAGGCGGCAAATCTGCAAAAGTACTTGTGGTTTCAATGATTCTTGGCGGGGTCTACGATTTTTTCGTTGAAGCAATGCATGTATGGCCTAAGCAGTTGCGAACTGATGTACTTTTTGGCAAGGCAGGTGCTGCTATTGCACATAAAGCCAAATTGGTTTTTAAGTTAGACGGAACGGCTGCTCTTTTCGGGCTTGGTTATATAATAGGTATTAAATATGCCTCAATTATTTCAGCAGGATCAATACTTTCATTCCTCGTTTTTATACCGCTTGTGTACTATTTTGGCCAGCATATCCCCTCAATACTGCCCCCTGGTTCAATACCCATAGGGCAAATGAATGAAGTGCAGATTTTTTCCGAATATGTTCAGAAAATCGGAATAGGTGCAATTGCAATGGCAGGGTTTCTTGGAATTGCAAAAATGGGCAAAATTATTGTATCTTCCTTCTCAATAGGGTTAAAAGAAATTGTACACGGTAAAAGTTCGGAACAGGGAGCAGTTCCCAGAACAAATATTGACATGAACATTAAGAATGTTATAATACTTATAGTTGCAGTTATGGTTTTTATTTTTGCTGCGTTCTGGATTTTTGCATCACCTGCCGGGACAACGGGTTTTGCCCTAAAAGTTGCAGGTATAGGGTTACTTATAGTTGCTATATTGAGTTTTCTTTTTACTCCTGTGGCGGCACGTGCAACTGCGATTGTTGGTGTTAATCCTGTATCTGGAATGACTTTAATAACTTTAATAATCTCTTCAATAATTCTTATTGCAATCGGGCTTGATGGTAAAACAGGGATGACTGTTGCCTTAATTATGGGCTGCGTTGTTTGTACTGCTCTGTCAACATCAGGCGCATTTGTAACTGATTTAAAAATTGGTTACTGGCTTGGAAGTACTCCGAGAAATCAGCAGAGATGGAAATTCCTTGGTGTTATTGTCTCTGCAATTTCTGTATCTCTTGCAATTTTGCTGATTCATAAAGCATACGGATTTACAATAGGAGGAAGCATATTGGAAGGCGGAGTGCCGAATCCTGCAATTGCAGCGCCTCAGGGCAATTTGATGGCAGTAATAATCAAGTCTCTTATGATTAAATCTCAGATTCCATATCTTCTGTATGCACTTGGTGCATTAATTGCGATTGTACTGGAGATGATAGGGGTGTCTTCACTTGCTTTCGCTCTTGGCATGTATCTGCCTATACAGATCAATATGCCTCTGCTTGTAGGCGGAGCTGTTTCATGGATGGTAATAAGAGCCTCAAAGAAGAGTAAGAAAGAAAAGGGGGACAGCCCGAAAGAGCGTGGTACACTTATTGCCTCTGGTTTTATCGCAGGAGGAGCATTAATGGGTGTTGTGGGTGCGCTTCTCAATCTTAATGAAATAGGCAAACCCATTAGATTTATATCAGTAGGTGCAAAATATGTAAGCAGTGTTCTATCAGGGACAAATAAAGCTATATGGACTGTCAGCGGGCACAGGGCCTATTTCGATTCAATTACAGGCCAGCTTATAAGCCTTGCGGCTTTCTTAAGTATTTGTCTGTTTTGTTATTTTTATGCAAATGGAAAAAGAAAAAAAGAAAATTAATTCTTTAGGATGGGACAGTAAGGATGGAAAAAAGAAAGTTTAAAAGCGATGTCGATTTTACGGTTCGTATCGGAGGAGAAGGCGGTGAAGGTTCAATAAGCTGTGGTGAGATGTTTGCGAAAGCTGTGTCGAGAACTGAATACCATGTTTTTACGTACATCACCTATCCCTCTGAGATGAGAGGCGGATTTTCAATGATTCAAATCCGTGTGCGTGACTGGACAATTTATTCAATGGGCAGTAAGGTTGATTACCTTGTGGTGTTTAACCAGAATGCATATACCAGGACAATAGATAGTCTTAAAAAAGGCGGTATGCTGATTTATGACCCGGATGTTGTTGAAATTGATGATAATCTTGATGCTGCTGTATATCCGATAGAACTTACAAAATTGGCAAAAGAATCAACAGGAAGTAATCTTGGTAAGAATGTTGTTGCACTTGGTGCTCTGGGAAGCATGTTTGATATTTCTAAATCTGTACTTGAAAAACTTATAAGAGACAGATACGGTAAAAAGGGAAGTGAAGTTATTGAGAAGAATATAAGAGCCCTGACTCAGGGTTATATGGCTGGCGAGAAAAATAAATGGGAAAAGAAGTATCGCCTTGGTTCCGATAAGGATAAGCCAACTTATATGATGCTTACAGGCAATGAAGCTGTTGCTCTCGGCGCAATAGCAGCAGGGTGCAGATTTGTTGCAGGGTACCCCATTACTCCGGCAACACCTATTTTTGAAACGCTGACAAAACTTATGCCGAAAGTCGGAGGCAGGGCAATACAGATGGAAGATGAGATTGCTTCAATATCAGCTATTATCGGCGGATCTTTTGCAGGAGAAAAGGTAATTACTCCTACTTCAGGCCCGGGCCTTCAGCTTATGGCAGAGCAGATTAATCTTGCGGCAATGCTTGAACTCCCAATGGTTATTGTTGATGTTCAGAGAGGCGGCCCAAGTACAGGGCTTCCGACTAAAACAGAACAGTCTGATTTGAAATTTGCAATATACGGTACTGCAGGAGAATCACCGCGATGTATTCTGGCTCCTACCAATGTTGAGGACTGTTTTTATCAAACAATCAGAGCTTTTAATATTGCAGAGAAATATCAGATGCCTGTTATTCTTATGACGGACCAGTCCATTGGTTATAGAAAAGCAACGGTCAAAATTCCTGATTTCAGCAATATTAAAAAGATATTAAAAGACGATGTATTAAGAAGTTCTCTGATACCTTCGGCTGAAATGATGGAAATTGTATCAAGATCTACTCCATCTGAAGATGAGTTGAAAGATTACAAGAGATTTAAGTTTACAGAAACAGGAGTAAGCCCTGTAACTATCCCCGGAACTAAAGGGGGGCAGTATCTTGCAACAGGTCTTGAACACAGAGAAGACGGACGTGCTGATTACGGCCCTGAAAATCATCTCAAGATGACCAAAAAGCGGTTTAGAAAATTACAATATTTGTCAAAAGCTTTTGAGGAGAATCCGCCTGAATATTATGGATCTGAAGATGCGGAAATAGGAATAATAGGGTGGGGCTCTACAGAAGGAGCTATTAGAGAAGCAAGATATCTTGCTGAAGATAGGGGTGTATTAATCAGGCATCTCCATCCCAAAGAGATTTCGCCTCTGCCGGAAAGACAGATCAAACATTTTCTTTCGGGGCTTAAGCAAGTTATAATTGTGGAAGAGAATTATACAGGACAGTTTGCACATTTTATTAAGGCTAAGTTCGGAATAAAACCGATTGAGATTCATAAGTGTGAAGGAATCCCGATCTCTCCGGAAGAAATTTTGGTTGGAATTGAAAAAGTAGCGAGGGTTATAGATGAAGATAACATCACAGGACTATAAAAGCAGCATCAAACCGGTATGGTGCCCGGGATGCGGAGATTATGGAATACTTAAGTCCCTGGAAAAAGCATTGGCAGGGCTTGAGATTGCACCGGAGAACATAGCTACTGTATCAGGAATAGGGTGTTCGGGGAGATTTTCACATTTTTTGAATACATATTCTCTCCATGGAACACATGGAAGAGCTGTTCCTACTGCATTGGGTGTAAAAGCAGTACGTCCTGATCTTACGGTATTATGTGTTGGAGGGGATGGCGACGGCCTTGGAATCGGAGGCGGCCATATTGCTCATGCAGCAAGGAGGAATATAGATATTACGTATATCCTTATTGATAATAGGATTTACGGCCTTACAAAGGGGCAGTCATCACCAACAACTCCGCTTGATCAGAAAACAAAAACATCGCCTTATGGAGTTTATGAAGAGCCATTAAATGCAGTGGCAATGTTTCTTGCATACGATGTGTCATTTATTGCAAAGATATCAAGTCTTCAGATAAATGAGATGGAGGGCATTTTAAAAGAAGCCATAACTCACAAGGGATTTTCTATAGTTTATGTAATGTCTCCATGTGTTACTTTCCCTGTTTTGGGTTATGACTATTTAAAAGAAGTTATCAAACCCATACCTGAAGATCATGATCGTAATGATAAAATAAACGCTATGAAACTTGCTTATGATACGGAATCTATTTATACAGGCATTTTTTATCAAAAACAGAAACCTACTCTTGATGAAAGGCTGTCAAATATTATCGAACAATCTGTTAGTGTTGAACATGATAATGAAATGACTGTTCAGCAGCTTCTTACAAGTTATGTCTGATACATAAAAACAGTTGGATTTTAATTGAGAATGCCGTTTCTTATAGGAGGGAAACGGCATTCTTTATAAGAGGGCTTTGGAATGTACAAAGAGCTAAAAGTGTTGATAGATGCATTTTTTAGTGACAAAACAAGAGTGATAAAAATAAAAAAAGGTGAGACGTTTTTAAAGCAGGGAATTTTTAATGACAGGCTTTTTTTTGTAAAAGAGGGCGAGTTTGTAGGCTATATTGAAGGGAATAACGGTGAAAGGGAGCTTTTTAGAATTCACAGGAATCAATTCCTCGGGGTCTATAGTTTTTTTTCGAAAACATTCAAAAGTTCTGCAACTGTTGTTGCTGTACAGGATAGTACTGTGTCATTTATTGATCAAAATGTGAAATATGATATTGACCACGGAGAAATGAATCTATTTGAGCAATTTATGCCTGTAGTTGTTGAGAATCTGCTCCAGCGGCAAAAGCATGAGATTGAGATAGCTTCAGAGAAGGAGCAGGCTTTAAAGATGTTGAAGGATGCTGAAAGGCTTTCATCCCTGGGGCAGATGGCAGCAGGAATTGCACATGAACTCAACAACGCAATATCAGTATTTGGGAGAAACTGTGCGTGGATGAGAAAAAAGATATCTGAACTAATAGACAAAAATAACCAGCAGTATGCTGATTATTTTCGTATCGGAATAGAAAAAGGCAGAATGTTTTCATCAAGGCAGGTCAGGCAGAGGACAAAAGAGATTGAAGCGAAGTATGGCTTTAATGAAAGTTTGTCGAACAAGATTGCACAAACGAGCCTCCCTGTAGATTTTCTTTTAAATGAATCTTTAAAACAAGAAGATATTGAAGAGCTTCTAAATTTTTGGGATATGGGTTCCGCTTTTCATGATATCAAGATTGCTACTAAACATGCAGTGCATGTTGTTAAATCAGTACGTGCACTTGCAGAGAAGAAGGGTTCCAGAAGAAGTGATGTTGATATTAATGAATCAATTAGACAAGCGCTTTCTTTATTAAGCAGCCCATTGCGTAAAGTGGAAGTTAAATTGGACTTTAAGTATGTCCCAAAGGTTCATGCAAATAAGGGGGAACTTGTTCAGGTATGGTTAAATATTATTAAGAATGGAATGGAAAGTTTAACTCAGGAAAAGGTAAAAAACGGCAGATTGTCTATATCCACTTATTTGCAAAATAATAAAATTGTTGTTACTATTGAAGATAACGGCCCTGGAATACCAAATGATCTACTGCCGAAGATATGGCAGCCTGATGTAACAACAAAGGAGAAAGGTATTGCGTTCGGACTTGGCCTCGGCCTGACAATAGTTGAAAGAATTGTAAAGAGTTATAACGGTGATATAGGTGTAAAGAGCAGGCCGGGGAAAACTGTTTTTACAATCAGCATGCCGATATTGTAAGGCGATACCCATTTTTGAGCAGGAGAATTTCTTTTGTTTTGGTGTTATGATGGCTCAGTAATATCAATTATTTTTTAATTTTTTTCATAAGTACAATACCCGTTTCGGTGTTGAATTTTATTTTCCGACCTTGATTACCACCAACATCAGAAGCAATTATAGGAATATTTAGTTCTTTCAACATACTGAATGCAATTTCACAATTTCTCTCTCCAATTTGAAATAAATTTTGGGTGTTGCCAATTACAGAAGCACCTCCAAATATTTTAGCTTGAAGATCAGACTGTCTTGATCCCATTTTTAACATTTTTTCAAAAAGTTTTTGAATAGCAATATTTCCAAACTTTGGTGATGCAAGCCCTGTACCATTCCACAAATCAAGCTGATAATGGTTAATACCACCCATTCGGTTTACTGGGTCGTAGAGGCACACAGCCACACAGGATCCCAATACAGTTGATACAATATAAGGATGTGGATCAGCAAAAATTGCCCCCCCATAAAGATAATGTTCTTTAATTAAAGGCATTTTGTTTTTTAAAATAATTCTTCATTAGCATCCAGGGAAAAACCCTCATCGCTATCTAAAGCTTGAGCTTCTGGAATGGAAACAAGGAAATGACATCCTTTATTTTTTTCACTTTCCAGAGTTAAAGTGCCTTCTAAAAAATCAATTGTATTTTTTACAACTGACAACCCCAAGCCGTGCCCTTTGTGTGCTTTGGTTATTCCCTGATCGAGCTGCACAAAGCGGTCAAAAATCTTTTCATGGTCTGCTTTGTTAATACCTATTCCGTAATCCTTAACAGAAATAGTAAGATTGTTGTTCTGCAGCCAGACCTTGATGTCTATTTTATCACTTGTTTGTCCATACTCAATGGCATTGCTTAAAAGATTTGAAAATATCAAATGTATTTTTTCAGAATCTGTTGTAAATAAAAATGGCTGCCCTTGTTGCTCAGGTAAATTAATATCACACTTTATTTCCACTTGCTTTTTTAAAGCAATATGTTTAAAACTTTGAACAGTTCTTAAAATCAGCTCTGTAATATTTACTTTGGAAATGTGAAGATAGGCCTCTCCAGCCTCTATCTCCGCAGCAGCAAATATTGTTCTTAATTGAAAATCCAGGTCAAATGCTTCAGCATAGATCATCCTGCTCATCTCACTTACAGTTTTAGTATCAATTTCATTGTTTCCCATGAGATATTGGGCCATACCCAGAATTGCAGTAAGAGGATTATTAATTTCATTTCTTATATTGGAAAGAAAATTACCCTTTAATGCTTCTGAATCGGCCAATTTTTGGTTCATAATCAGGAGTTTTTCTTTTACTTCATTCAGTTTAGCAATTGTTCTGTTGTTTTCCTCAAATCTCCGGTTTAACTCCTGAAGTAAGTCATTATCACTAATATGTTGCATTTTAAACCTCCGAAAGCCTTAACTTTTGGCTCTTTTGATAACATGGGATGCAATTGACTCAAGAGACACAATTTTATCAACACCACCTGCTGCTATTGCCTCTTTTGGCATACCAAAAACAATGCATGATTGTTCATTTTGAGCAAAATTATATGCACCTGCCTCTTTCATCTCCAGCATGCCTTTAGCACCATCATCACCCATACCTGTCATAATTACACCAATTACATTCTTTCCGCCATATCTGGCTGCTGACCTGAAAAGCACATCAACTGAGGGGCGGTGTCGGTTCACTAGCGGTCCGTCTTTAACTTCAACATAGTAACGAGCACCACTCCTTTTTAACAGCATATGTTTATTCCCAGGCGCAATCAAGGCGTGTCCGCGCAGGACACTGTTGCCGTTTTCAGCTTCTTTAACAGTGATGGCACAAAGGCTGTCCAGCCTTTCAGCAAAAGATTTAGTGAATTTTTCAGGCATATGCTGAACTATAACTATACCTGGCGAATCCATTGGCATTGCTTGTAGAAAGACACGTAATGCTTCTGTTCCACCTGTTGACGCACCAACAACAATCACCTTTTCAGTTGTCTTGGCCATTGCATGTCCTGTTATCGCTGGTATTACAGCATCAGCCGAGAGTTTAGGCACTATTTTTTGTACTTTTACAAGTTTTTTCAAATTCACATGGGAAGCTGCCTTTATTGTATCGCAAATGTGTATTTTCGATTCTTCAAAAAACCCTTTAATACCAATTTGGGGTTTAGTAATAATATCTACAGCTCCATACCTCATGGCCTGAAGTGCAGTATCTGTACCATCACCAGTCAGACTGGAAACCATAACGACTGGTATTGGATGTTGTGACATAATTTTCTTTAGAAAAGTAATGCCGTCCATCTTGGGCATTTCCACATCCAAAGTGATTACATCGGGGCATTCCTTTTTAATTTTTTGCACAGCAAAATAGGGATCAGATGCAGCAGCAATTACTTCCAGTTCTGGATCGGAATTGATTAGATCACTCAATATCTGACGTACTACTGCTGAATCATCGACAACCAATACTCTTATCTTTTTGTTCATATCATCACCGTATTTGTTAATGACTGGTAAGTTCAAATGAACATTTTATTCTTTATATTATCACACAACTATTTCTCATGTTGAATGATTTTATTTTTGATAAACAGTTGGAGCAACAGTTTTAAACTTGGTGTTAAGACCATTTATTGTTTCAGAATGCCCCATAAAGAGAAAACCACCAGGGATAAGCTGTTCATAAAATTTCTCAACCAATTTTTTTTGTATATCTCTATCAAAATAGATTACTACATTCCTGCAAAAAATAACTTCAACTTTTTCTTTTAGTCGAAAATTATCAAGAAAGTTTAGTCTCCGGAATATCACTTTTGACCTTAACTCTGGAATTATACGTACAACTTTATTTGCCGGGTCTTTACTTTTTAACAAATACTTCTGTTTCATCTTCATTGGTATTGGGTCTATTCGTTCTTTACTGTATATGGCAATACGACCATGTTCTATTACTTTAGTTGATATGTCTGTAGCAAGTATTTTAAATTTAAAACTTCTGTTTTTTTCTGCAAAATCACTTAGTACCATTGCCAAAGTGTAGGGTTCTTCCCCTGTAGAACAGCCTGCACTCCAGAATTTAAAAGGCTCCCGTATTTCTGATGGCCGGTTTTTAATGAGCTCTGGGAGGACGGTGTCAATCAGATATTTAAAATGGTCTGGTTCTCTAAAGAAATCTGTTTTGTTGGTAGAAACAGCATTTATTAGGTTTATAACTTCATCTTTATCTTCTGTACTCTGAATAAATGCCCAGTACTCTTCAAAGGAGCTTATCTCCAGAGCACGGAGTCTCTTCATAAGCCTGCTTTGAACCATCAACCTTTTTCCTGGAGGCATTTTAATTCCACACTCAGATTGGATAAAACTTCCTAATTTTTTAAAAATATTTTCAGAAAGTACAACATCTCTAATTATTGTAGTTTTGGCTTTATACATTGTATATACTCTATTGTTTATACAATAATTCTTTGGTTACACATGATTCCGTGTCATGTACTAATCTTTTACAGTTATGAATTCTGCCTAATTACATATTTTACTCTGTCTGTATGTCTGATCATAAAAACTGGGATATTCTCCTAACTAAAAGTTTTAACATTTCTTTAGTTCGCGTAGTTGTATAATTCATCCTATTAGTTTCTTTTAATCACTACTTGTATATATCCTTTCCCTCTGATTGTTAAAAAACTTATACGATACCAGACATATACAATCAGCTATCTGTTTTAAACTTGATGTTCAGGGGCTATCTTAAAGCTGTTTTTTCAGATTAAGTCTTTCTTCCAGTCCTGCTAAGTTTTAAACATCTTAAAAATGTTTTTTTGATAGCCCCTTGTGCTTAATTCAGATTAAGTTGTTTCAGCAACAGCTTCTACTTTTTTTTCTTTTTTCTTTTTACTTTTACCTGAACTACCAGCTTCCTGAACTATAGTAAGTTCATCAGCAGAAAAGATTTTATTCAGGTTAAGTAGAATTATAAATCCTTCTTCATTTTTGCCCATTCCAGTGATAAATTCCGTATTTAGCCGTGTTCCTATTTTAGGGGCAGGCTCAATATCATCAGGAAGAAGGTCTATTACTTCATTTACAGAATCTACTAAACAGCCAAGAACAGTAAAATCTCCATCTAATTCTACTTCGACAATAATTATACATGTGTCGACTGTTTTTTCTATACAACCCATTCCAAATTTTCTCTTCATGTCTACAATGGGTACAACACTACCACGCAGGTTGATCACGCCACGCATAAAGTCAGGTGTTTTAGGCACTTTTGTTATTTTGTCAAAATCCAGTACAGACTGTACTGTGGCAATATCAAAGGCATAAGTCTCTTTATCCAACCTGAACGTAATGTATTGGTTGAGTTTACTAAGCCCTTCAACATTCATAATAATTTCTCCATTAAAATTAAAGACAATATTTAATTCTCAATTTTTTGTCTGTTTTAAAATTTTTCAAATTCCTTATCCTTATTATCATATTCATTGCCATTGCCATTGCCATTGCCATTACTATCAATATCAATGACAACTCCTGATTCTTCTTTTTCACCTGTTTTTATTCTGGTTTTTTTACCATTTCTTCCAGTTATATGTGATACATTAATTGTATGTTTTTGTTTGTTTATTTCCATTTTATTAGTTTGCTTTTGTCTAATGACATTGTCTCTAATCTTGAAAAATTCAATGGTTGCCTGAAGCTGCTGCGCCTGAGCGGCAAGTTCTTCGGAAGTTGATGCCATTTCTTCTGAAGCCGATGCATTCTGCTGTATCACTTTGTCAAGCTGCTGGATAGCTTGATTAACCTGTTCACTTCCAGTACGCTGCTCTGCACTGGAGGCGCTGATTTCCTGAACAAGTTCTGCTGTTTTCTGAATATCTGGTACCAGTTTGTCAAGCATTTCTCCGGCTTTTTTAGCTACATCAACAGTGTTACCTGCTAAATCACTGATTTCATTTGCTGCAGTACCACTGTGCTCTGCTAACTTACGTATTTCTGCAGCAACAACTGCAAAACCCTTACCTGCCTCACCTGCTCTGGCAGCTTCTATGGCCGCGTTTAGGGCCAGCATATTTGTCTGACGCGCTATCTCATTGATAATATTTATCTTTTCAGCAATATTAACCATTGCACTTACTGCTTCTTTTACTGAGCCGCCGCTTTCAATTGCATCTTTTGCAGCTTGCACTGCAATCTTTTCGGTTTGTTGTGCATTATCAGCATTCTGCTGAATATTAGAATCCATCTCTTCCATGGATGATGAAGCTTCTTCAGTGGAAGCTGCTTGTTCTGTGCTTCCCTGGGACAACTGTTGAGCAGTGGAGCTCAATTCCTCACTGCCTGCAGCTACATTTTCACCGGCAGAGCGAACTTCTCCTATAACGTTTGAGATATTCTCCAGCATTTCTTGCAGGGCAATCATCAGTTTATCCTCTGAAGATCGTTTTTCTGTTTTTTGAGTCAGGTCTCCAGCGGCAATTTTTTGTGCCAAAGATATTACTTCATTATCAGCGTAGATAAGCATATTCAGGTTGTTTATAATCCTATTGAATTCACCCTTATAATCATCAGTTATCTTCTCAGGAATGTCACCCTTGGAGATGCGGTCTACATACTCGGCTGTCACGTTCAAAGGACCGATAATTGCGTCAAGTGTGTTGTTTACGCCCTGGATGATCTTGCCAAAATCGCCCATATACTTGTCGGCTTCGCCACGAACATCAAGTTTGCCCTCTACTGCCGCATTTGCGAGACGGGCTGACTCATCGATCAATCCATTCAAAGCATCTATGCAGACGTTCAGGTTGTTCTTGACTTCGTTAAAATCACCTTTATAATCATCAGTTATTTTCTCAGGAATGTCACCCTTGGAGATGCGGTCTACATACTCGGCCGTCACGTTCAAAGGAGAAATGACAGCATCCAGAGTATCATTGACACCTTTTACGATTGCAGCAAATTCACCCTGGAATTTGCTGGCATCACCCCGGACATCAAGCTTGCCTTCGATCGCAGCTTTGGTGAGCATTCCGACTTCTGAGGCCAACTCACCCAGTTGTTTGTGAAAATTATTGTTTGTTTTTTTTCGTAATCCAAACATTGTGTTCTCCTTTAAATTTAGATTAATACTTATAAATTGGATATAAATCATTCAATTTATCTTCAATCAGTCTTTCGTAATAAGGTGTTCATACAATTTTCCTCCATCTTTATTGATAATTAAAATGTATACAAAAGCTAATAAAACTAAATTTTATTTTCTCCAAATCCAATTGCCGCTACCGCCATCAACAAAGTTCATCTTTCCCCAAAATCCTTTTGCTGTGAATCTTACACGGTCTGCAATGATGGTATCAAACGATTTTTTAAACATCTCAATCGTTTCTTTAGCATAACCGTGTCTTTCAAATTCCGGAAAAATATTTATCGAGTTAATGGTCAGTTTTTTACCCTCAATTAAACCTCTGACCTTGCCCACCCGGGTCTCACCACGATCAATGTTCATCCAATCAAAATCAGAATTATGCTGTTCACGGGATAGTAGTTTAAAAGTCAATTTTTCAGACATTCTTTTTCCCTTATAATTTTAATCCGGATAATTCGAACCCCTGGCAGAATGCCAATACATTTCTACCGAGGTCCGGTAGATAATATCCACCCTCTAATATGGCAAAGCGCCGTTTATGGCCCATTCTTTTTGTGAATTTATTTAAAATTCTGCCGATCTGATAAAAATCAAAAGTTGTCAATTTTTTTCCCACATCTTTTTCATAAGAATCGAAGCCGGCAGAAACTGCAACAATATCAACATGCTGAATATCAGCAGTAGTTTCTTCAATAATTTTCAGATAGTCTTTATTGTTATCAGCATACGGATTCAGAATTTTTGCCTCCTTCCAACCTGAAAGCACATTAATATTTCCATCTCCGGTATGAGCATCAAAATCCAGCAGGAATGCGCTGTTAATAAATCCATCTTCTTTCAATTTCAAAAGCGCTATGCCTATATTGCAGAACACACAATAACCCCATGCGGAATCTTTTGAGGCATGATGACCCGGCGGCCGTATGCAGGCAAATGCGGGTTGATCTTTAAGAGCAATCTTAGCTGCTAGTAATGCACCGCCTGCAGATAGAGAGGCCATGTTAAATAGCTTCGATTTCTTTTTGATTTCTTCAATATAATCCCGTGAATGAGCTAGTGATATATCCTGATAAGAAGCTGGTTCGGGAGTTATAATTTTATACTGTTTTTCTTCTTTTAAAGCTTCTATAATACTTTCCATACGATCCGGTATTGAAGCGCTATTTGAAGCATAATCAGAATGTTTAAAATTTTCATGAAAAACAATTTGCATTATTAACAGCCTTTTTCACATTAAGTAATGAAGAACGCAGACGTGCATTACAATTCTGAAACATAGGACTGCCGTGCCCAAAATAGATAGCACGGACATCCCTGCGAACAAGTTTTTCCATCGCGCTAATAAAACCTTTTTCATAAGTTCCATCAACCGAATCAATTATTATATTTGAATCACCGGCAAACAAAACGCCATCTTCCTCACAATACAGACAGATTGAATCGCTGCTATGCCCCGGTGTATAGATTACTTCAAATAGCCTGTCTCCAAGTTTCAAGGTTACTCCGTCATATAATTTTTTATAATTAGAGCAATCGTTTTTATTTCTGTGATGCTGGCATTGAGACGGGAAAGGAGTAAATCCGTAAACAACAGGTTTGTATGTTTCACAAATCAGCGGCAGCAGCTCGGCATGGTCGTAATGAGAATGAGTCAGAATTACCTGTTCTACCTTTGGCTTGGCTACTCCGGTTCTGGCATTATTTATTTTTTCAATTACTAATGAATCTCTGCCGACATCAACAAGTGTGTTAATATCATCAAGAGAATTCCATGTACCCGTAACAAGGTAGACATTGCTTGTATATATTTTACTCGCAGTTGTTAAGTTTGTAATTTTCATATTTTTTCATTCACTTTTTTATTTATATCTTAACTGTTTTATATTTTCTCCTGGTTCCACGCGGGTAATTTTTAGCAAACAGCTACCTTACTGCTATTAACCACCTGAACGGCAGCATTTCTAATATCTGTTGATTTTCAACTTCAAACCCTGTCTGTTTAAATTTTTTTTCATACATCGCACATCTATCAGAATATGAATCTATAGTATCAGTGCCCATATATGATGGTATCAATGCAAGATTAAAACCCTCAATTGTGCAATAATTTCTTATTTTATATTCAATTTCCAGAATATTGTTTTTGTAACTCGCCGGTTTTTCGGCAACTAATATTTCTCCTTTTTGCAATACAGGTTTTTTCTCAAATACGTCCGCACATTGAAATTTGAGGTCACACTTCACCATCTTTCTGATATCTTCGGCATAAATGAGAGACTTGTTGTCAATATCAATTGCTGTTCCATTTACTTGGCCCAATTTGGAAAGTGTCAATGAAGGAATTGCCAGGCCGCACCCAATTTCAATAAATCCCGGCACCGTCAATTTTGATAGTCGTTCTCCGAATCTGACACCGATTTCGACTAATGAAAACAGAAGGTTATCAGCAATATCCGTACATCCGATTGATTGCACAAAGATTTTATAAATATCCAAAATTTCAGACCATTCTTCTGAAAAAATTTGTTTAAGTTTTGAATTTATAATTTCCATTATACCTTTCGGAATAACTGAGCGTCAGATGTTACCCGTGTAAAAAGATGAACTGCTTCTTTGGGAAGTCTCTGTGTCTGTTCTGTGATAAAAAAGCCTCCCGGAGTCAGTGTATTATGAAACATTTTGATAACTTTAATCCGCTCTTCGTATTTCAAATGAAGTAAAACATTTTTACAAACAATCATACTGAAATTTTCACCAACCGGTTCTAATGTTAGCAAATCATGCCTTTGGTACTGAACACGGTCTTTAATTAAATGATCAATCTGATAGTGTCCTGCTTTTCCATTTGGTTTAAAATATTTTTCAAACAAATCTTTTGGTATCCGCTTAAGCTCCTCCCATGGATAGACACCATCGATAATTATTTTTTCAAAAAGGTTGCTTCCATCAATATCTGTTGCATAAATCTGAAGGTTTTTAAAAGCAAATCTCCCCATGTTTTCGGCAAAAAGGATAGCGAGAGTATAAGGCTCCGGTCCCATTGCACAGCCGGCATCCCAAATTTTTACATTACTGCGCCCAGCCACCAATGGGGCCATATTTTTTACTCCCAGCTCAAGTGTATGTAAATCTCTAAAAAAATATGTAAATGCCATAATCCTTTATTCCTCATTTTCAAAACATGAAAACGCCAGTTTTTTATTTTTTGTTTCTAATACCTTTTCCACCAGCCGTTGAACATCTAAAATTAGTGCGACTGTGCCATCCCCGAGAATAGTTGCTCCTGATAATCCCTCTACATCCCGGTACATATTGCCCAATGTTTTGATTACAATCTGTTGTTTGCCGATGATATGGTCAACAGCAAAGCCCACTCGCTGCCCGTTGATTTTAG
>JAGGVB010000089.1 GCA_021158245.1 bacterium
GAAATCATAACATCATCTTTGTCGAGAATTGCCTCAAAAACTCCTGCATTTGCATCCATACACGAAGGGAACAGAATTGTATCTTCCGTACCGAGAAATTTTGTCATCTTGTCTTCAAGCTCTTTATGGATATCCTGAGTTCCGCATATAAACCTTACTGAAGACATTCCGTACCCGCGGCTGTCAAGCCCTTCGTGAGCAGCTTTTATTACTTCAGGGTGGCTTGATAATCCAAGATAGTTATTGGCACACATGTTAATAACTTTTTTCAAAGATGAGCCTGTGGGAAACTCAACTTCAATATCCGCAGATTGTGCGGAATGAATAAATCTTTCCTGCTTAAATATCCCCTGGTCCCGGATATCATCTAACTGCCCCAGGTAGATTTTCTTTATTTTTTCGCTGAACGCCATAACCTTCCTCCTGTAAAATGTATCGCAAAGAAGTATTTATTACTATTTAGAAAACTCTTTAACTAATGTACAAATCTTGTTTACAGTATCAAAAGCCTCTGGTGTGGCTTTGTCGTCAGGTATGGAAATATTATATTTATTTTCCAGAAAACGCTTTAATGACACCATTGAGAATGAATCCACAATCCCGCCGGAAATAAGCGGAGTATCAACATTGAGCTCCTCATCTTCATCTTCAAGATATTCGTCAATTACATATTCCAACACTACTTTCTGCATTTCATCCATTCTATTCACCTCTCTTTAGAATTATATTCTTTTAATGTACTATTCGTCGTCTTCAAGAGTAGAGGTGTCGCCTATTTCCTCACCCCACTCTTTCGCCTTTAAAAGCCTTCTCATAATTTTACCGCTTCTCGTTTTCGGCAGAGATTTTACAAACTCAATCTCCTGAGGCATTGCAAGAGGAGAAAGCCTCTTGCGGATAAAATTCATAATTTTAAGTTCCGTATCAGGAGTAGGTTCAAAACCAGGCTTTAATGCTACAAACGCTTTAACAACTTCCATGTTTACTTCATCAGGTTTTGAAACAACTGCAGACTCTGCAACTGCCTCATGTTCAAGAAGGGCTGATTCAACTTCGAATGGGCTTACAAGATGGCCGCCTGTGTTTATCACATCATCATCACGGCCTGTAAACCAGAAATACCCGTCTTTATCAATATGTGCCCTGTCTCCCGGAAGATACCAGCCGTTTTTAAACTTGCTCTTGTATGCTTCTTCATTGTTCCAGTAAGTTCTCATCATTGCAGGCCAGCCAGGTTTAAATGCAATAAGGCCTATTCTTCCCGGTTCTTTTATCTCTTCAAAAGTTTCGGGATCAACAACTGCTGCTGTAATCCCGGGAAACGGTTTGCCCATAGAACCTGGTTTAACTTTCATATCCGGAAAATTCGTCAGCATTATTGAACCTGTTTCAGTCTGCCAGTAAGAATCAAGAAATGGCTTATCGAACAATTTTTCAGACCATACAACCGCTTCTGCATTTAAAGGCTCTCCGACACTCGCAAGATGGCGAAGTGACGAAAGATCAAATTTCTTTACCAGTTCATCCCCTGCTTTCATAAGCGATCGGATTGCAGTTGGAGCAGAATACCACACAGTAACTTTATGGCGTGCTATAAAGTCGTACCAGGTTTCAGCAGAAAATCCCTTATCAAGAACACATTGTGTAATACCAAGGGACCACGGGCCTATTATTCCATAAGATGTACCTGTAACCCATCCCGGATCTGCAGTACACCAATAGATATCGTCATCCTGAAGATCAAGAACCCATTTGGTTGTAAGGTATTGAGAAATAAGGGAGTAATGAACATGCTTCACTCCTTTGGGCTGTCCTGTTGTACCTGAAGTATAGTGAAGAACAGACGGGGATTCAGCCTTTGTCGGAAATATTTTAAAATCTTCCACAGGTTCCGCGCTATCAAGGGAAAAAGCCGTTTCTTTTTCTTTAAGAGGTTTTTTGCCGTCGTGGTCAACAATAATTATATGTTCCAGATACGGAGATTTTTCTAAAATCCTTCTGACTTTGCTTACATGTTTTCTCTGTGTCAGAATGACTTTTGTTTTTGCATTATCAATTCTCACATGCAGAGAATCGTCCCCGAATGCAGAAAAAAGCGGCTGCGCAATTGCCCCTATTTTCAGTATACCGAGAAACCCTATGTATAATTCAGGGATTTTATCCATAAATAAGCATACTCTGTCTTCATTCTTCACACCGAGGCTTTGTAAATAAGCAGCAATTGTATTTGATGCAATTCTTACATCATTAAACGTATATCTTTTTTCAGCTCCGCTTAAGCCTTCCCAAATTAATGCCGTTTTATCTGCTTTTCCCATATCACAGATTCTGTCAGAACAGTACCACCCTATATTAATCACTTCCCCATCTTTGTAGCCAAGTTCTTTTTCAGCAACGGCCCAGTCAAAATCTTTTACTCTATCATCGTAATTCCCGATATTTGACATTTGCCCTCCTCTAATTATTTATAATTAAATTCCCTTTCCTCACCATCACAACAATTTTTTCTTCAGTTCTTTTATCATCTCTTCTGTCATCTTTGCAAGATCATACTCCGGAGTCCAGTTCCATTCTTCTCTTGCTGCACTATCATCCATGGAATTCGGCCATGAATCTGCAATAGACTGTCTGACAGGATCAACATCATAAGAGATTTTAAAATCAGGTATTACTTTTTTAATCTCTGCATAAATGTGTTCAGGAGCAAAGCTCATTGCTGTAACATTAAAAGCATTCCTGTGCTTCAGACGGTCAGGATCAGCCTCCATTACATCAATAGCAGCTTTCAGAGCATCAGGCATGTACATCATGTCCATGTATGTACCTTCTTTGATAAAAGATGTATACCTGCTGTTTTTAACAGCTTCATAATAAATTTCTACGGCATAATCTGTTGTACCGCCTCCTGGAAGAGTTTTATAGGATATAATTCCCGGATAACGCACGCCTCTTGTATCAACTCCGAACCTTTTATAATAATAATCGCACAAAAGCTCCCCTGACACTTTGGTTACACCATACATTGTGTTCGGCCTCTGAATTGTATCCTGAGGCGTATTATCCTGTGGTGTTGCCGGGCCGAAAGCTCCTATTGAGCTGGGAGTAAAAACAGCGCAGCCTGTTTCACGTGCAGTTTCAAGAACGTAAAACAGGCCGTCAATATTAACTTTCCATGCTGCCTGAGGTTTTGCCTCTGCAACTGCTGAAAGAAGCGCAGCAAGATGGTAAATTGTATCCGGTTTGAATTTGCTTACTACATCATTAATGCTCTTTGGGTCTGTGCAATCCATTTTTTCAAAAGGGCCCGATTCCAGCACCTCTCCATTCGGGACACGGATGTCTGTTGCAAGTACATTACCGCTGCCGTACCGCTCTCTTAATGCCATTGTAAGTTCAGAACCAATCTGGCCGATTGCTCCGGTAATAAGGATTTTCTTCATTAAATTCTCCAATAATATTTATACTGTTTGCTCAAGTATTACAACCGCAGTTGCATATTCAAGGCAATGTGAAATAGAAATATGTATTTGATCCCCCTTAATTTCTCTTAATTTCTGCATCGCTATATTTTTTACATTTATGTACGGTTTACCGAGATCATCATTAAGTATTTCAATATCAGTCCATTTGATTCCATCCCGCAGGCCTGTGCCAATAGCTTTAAGATATGCCTCTTTTGCTGCAAACCTTCCTGCAAACTTGACTGCCTGAACACGCCTGTTTGCGCCCTTAAGGCAGTATTCTGTTTCAGAAGGAGTAAAAAGCATCTTTCTCAAACGATCTTCAAACCGCGAAAGAGCATCTTTCATTCTGCCTATCTCAATAATATCAATTCCTGTGCCTACAATCATATTATCAGATCGCTTCCCGGATACAGCCATAACAGATATGGACTCAAATTAAAAAGATAAAAATTTATGAAAAGCATACGATGTTAAAATCCTGTTTAGAATAATACATTTTTCAAACAAATTCTATAATTTGCCCTGAAAAATAAACTCCCGTTAGGACTTACATTTTATTAAAATTTTAAATCAAATTCAAGTGAAAAATCTTTTATTACCGAAAAACGGGACGGCCATCTTATATCTCTTTTAGAATTAAAAATATTTGAAATAACATATTGGAATAAATCGGAATTTAAATATGGGACAGAAAAGTATAAACCGGAATAAAATAAGACAAACACATAGAATATTTTATCCCGGTTATATTAAAATCACACTAGAAACTATACTTCAGTTTAAAATAGGCCATATCGTTTTTATCAAACCTTCCGAACATGCCCTTGTCCCCTGTAAAAATATTGGCGCCGAGGAGCAGCTCAAACCCGTCTGCAAGGTCGTATGTGATTTTTGGGCGGATAAGTGCATCCGAATTGTTCAGGCCGATGTATGAAAAGAGCTCCGCACGCAGAGTCTCCCTCAGAAAATCTTTGCTTAAAAGTATGGTTGCCATGTTTTCGTACTGGTCGTTTACAATGCTGTCATCATAATCCAGTATAACTTTCTGTATAAACTGGCCGCTTACCTTAACGCCCCATAATGTATAATCAAGGCCGATTAAATATTGCACATAATTTTTTTCAGTAACCCCTTCTGCGGCACCAGGATCAGCAGAGCTGAAATACTTGCCATTGTAATATGCAGACTCTCCTCTTAAGACCACGCCTTTAATAGTTGTACTGAAACTTCCTCCTGCAAGGCCGAGCCTGTGATATTTCGGCATTACTGTCAGATCGGGCTCCTGTGTTGCAGGATCAACTGAGCGGACCATGTGCATTGCAGGATCATCATCCCACATGTAGCCTGCCATAATCTCAAAATCTATTGCTGATGTTAATCCTGAAAATTTGGCAAATACTTCGCTGTTTGACAGCTTATTTTCAACCTGCGACTCAGAATAATCCAACACAGCATTAGGAGGTAACTGAGGAGCCGGATACCAGATAGAATTCTGATCAGGCATTCTTGTGGGAGTAAATACAGGCACATAAACAAACTCAAAAGTATTGTTTCCGATATAGTAATCTGCCTTGACAGATGTGATTCCCATACGTATCTCGTCAAAATCACGAAGCAGGAACTCGCTTAAATCTTTTGGAGAGACCACATCTGTAATAAACACTCCGTCCGCCTTGCCCCATATAATCTGCTGTTTTCCAATGCGAAGATCAAATGTATCAAAATAGAGATCAAGATAAGCCTGACGAAGACCATACTCTGTTTCCCGGTTCTGATAATGATACACATAGGGATTAACCTTAAAACCCACTTTGTTTTTTGTCTCTTCAAAATTAAGATTAAACGTATTCTGAATTATTGCATAATTATAATCTCCTGTTAAAAGCACGCCTGTGTAGTTTCTAACATATCCGGAGATATTTGCAGACTGCCCGTAAACCGCTGAAACCGAAACAAGCATTAAAAATAACAGGATGTATGATTTGCATATCTTTTTCATTAAAGGCCTCTCCTCATCATTCTCTCTGTAAATTGCCTGTCAGAAATTGATGTGTCAAGCTTAAGGTTCGTCAACTCCATTACGGTCTTATGATTCTTCTGCACATTGTGCATCTCGGAGTTTGTAATCAGCCAGTATCCCTTTATTTTTTCATACTTTTTAATTGTAAGAGTTTTAAGCAGATCCCCGTCTTCATCATAGAACTCTTTTTTAAGCCCGATCCATTTATCTTTTATGATCCATGTTACAGTACGGGAATACATATAATCTTCTCCTTTGGGAATACTTTCAACAACATAGCACTGCTCTCCGTTAAATTCTTCTTCCCTGAGAAGTTTATGAGTATCTTCCGAAGGCTGCCTGTCGCCGAGATCATCGTATGTGAAATCCGAACCCATAAAGTAATCGCTTTTACTGTCGCTTGAAATTCTTTTTACCTTTTTAAGAGCAGGCAGATATATCCACTGATCGTCATCTTTGCCTTCCTGATCGTAACTCCAGTTCATAAAAGATGTATTACGAACATCTGCAGGAGAGATAAAGAACATGATCTTCTTTTCAACCTTGCCGTAGTCTTTTACATACTGTTTGATCTCCCGGACTCTTGTGTCGCCTCTGGAATTTATCAGTGTCATTGTAAGATCACCTGTCTGATCCTTTGGCGAGGGCCTGTTGTAAACATTTTCAATAATTTTAAGGCCTGTAATTTTCTGCTGAGCATTTAAAACACCGGCTATTACAGATAAAAATATAATTAATGCGGTTTTAATCTTGTTTGAATACATAATTCACCTCTTTCTGATTATCCTTACTGTTTTCTGTTTTTAAAATAGATATCTGACATGTAAAGCAGCAGGAACATGATTGTCAAGGTTCCCACAAAACTTGTAAACATATTCATTGATACAAGAGCACCCAGAGCCCTGTTTGGAGGGAATACCGAAAAAACAAGCACGAGAAACCCTGCAATCACAACAACTGCATTAAAAAGAATCGCTCTGCCGGAATGGGCCATTGCATGCTCGCTCGCAAGAACCTTATTGTCTGTCTCCGAAGCTGCAATTTTGTACCTCTCAATAAAATGTACTGCATAGTCTATCCCTATTCCTATTGCAATACTGGACAGCAGAGCTGTTGTTGTGCTCAGGGGAATATTAAAAAGCCCCATAACACCAAAACTTATCAC
>JAGGVB010000090.1 GCA_021158245.1 bacterium
ATAACGGGCAATATAATATTTTATTTTTCATGAAGTTAAATCGAGAACAAATAAACACAAACCTACAATATAAAATTACACATTTTTTATTAAATCACACTTATTTCAATATTTTCCTCTTGCATTATTTACATTCAAAGTCTATATTAATATTCGAAATTCACAGGAACTATTGATGTTGCAGAAACTATCAATTATTTTAAATCAGCTTGTTTTAAGGGCATATTCTTTGTCTTTTTGCAAGTTTATAAATTATTCAGGCTAATAAATACTTTTGGGATTTTTTTATTAAGCCGCCCGATTAATACAAAATCCAAGCGGCTTAATGTTGCTTTATTTCAGAGAAATTTTGTTATCAATAATAATATCACCCGTAATCTGCTTTAGCTTTAGTTCATTAATTTTAGCACTATATTTACTTGTTTGCAGAACATTTTTGGATTTTATCAAATTAAGCTGTGCTTCACGAAATTGAGTTGTAGTAACCTGCCCTAATTGATAGAGGTCATGAGTTCTTTTAAAATTTAATTCAGCGGCTTTCAAGTTCTGGGTTTCAAGTTTTAAAAGTAACCTACTATTTTTGTAAGCTTCGTATGCATTTATTACGGAGCGCTCCAGTCTTCGTTTTGAAAGTTTTTCCAATATGGATTGATTTTCCGCTAATAATTTAGAATTCTGAAAAGCAATTCTCATCTGCCCGCCGTTAAAAACAGGCAAGCTTACATTAAGACCTGCTCTGATTGTTTTTGACATATTATCAAAACCAATAGAATTATTCTGTCCGGTCCGGCTGTATCCTACTGACCCTGTTAAATCAAATCGCGGCAGCATTTGTGAGAAAGCACTTATTTTGCTGTATTTTGCCTGTTTCTTCTGCTCAATAGCAATAAGATATTCAGCATTTTCTTTTTCTGCTTTGAATAGAAGATTTTCCAGATTTTCTATTTTTAAAAAAGTAACTGTAGTATCAACAGTAAACTGTAGTTTTATTTCACGATTCAATAGTTCGTTTAGATTTCTTCTTGCCTGATTCCATAAAAATATTGAATTTACAACATTTACGCTGTCAGTGTTAACTGCAACATTTGCAGAAAGAACGTCAATGCTGGTTCCGCTGCCGTATACATTCTTTTCTTCAGCCCTTTTAAATCGCTCCTTGCTTATCTGTAAAGCTTCAACAGCAATGTTTAATCCTTCAAAAGAAGAAGCTGCCTGATAATATGCCTGCCCCACAAGCAAAATTGTATTTTCAATATTTTTTCGTGCTTCTATAAGGCCCATTCTGCCTGTTGACAAAACTTTTTTCAGCCTGTAAATATTACCCATTCCATCAAAAATTGTGTATGAGATATTTGCACCTACACTGCTTGTTGTATAAATTCCGGAATTTACCCCCGGTGCATCAGAATCCGTATAGTTTACACCACCGGAAACGGAAAAACGGGGCAGTATTTCAGCCTTTGCTGCAGAGGCAGTGTTCCTGGCAATTTCAGCACTGTTTTTAGCAACAGAAATCTGCATATTTTCTTTTAAAGCAATTGAAACTGCCTGTGACAGATTGAGCTTTTGTTGTGCAGTCACCGTAGAATGGAATATTAAAAACAATCCAAAACCAAATATAAATTTTTTCATAGTATTTCTCCGTTGTACCTTCTTAGTTTGATTGTTCCTTAAGGAATAATTCTTCCTTAACAGCTGGTTCAACCTCTTCTCTTGAAACCGGCCTTCTCTTTATTGTACTTATTAACAGCACTTTAAGTTTGTTTACAATAGACAACATGGCTGGCATCATAAGAAGTGTCAATAAAGTGCCAAATAAAAGCCCGTAAGCAACAGAAATAGCCATTGGAGAAAAAAATTGAGCTTGATGTCCTCTTAAAAAAACAAGCGGGCCCAATCCGGCAATTGTGGTTAATGATGTTAACATAACCGGCCTGAACCTTGAAGTGCCTGCATGCATGAGAGCATCTGTGAATGTTTCCCCATTCTTCAATCGCCTGTTCATTGCACTAACTAACACTAATGAGTCATTTACGATAATTCCGGCAAGTGCAATAGCTCCAAACCAGGACAGCATACTGACAATATACCCCTGAATAAAATGCCCCCACAGCACACCGATAAAACTAAAGGGGATTAATATAAACACTAAAATTGCCTGAAGAAACGATCTGAATGTGATTACAATTATCAGAAACATTATAAGCAGCATTACAGGTACTATATCTCCTATTGATTTCATAGTTTTCGCATTTTCCCTGCTTTGTCCTTCAAATAAGAATTGAATATCAGGATAATGATGTTGAATTTTTGGCAGAATTTCTTTTTTAATTTGACCCAAAATTGCAGGTACGGATTCTTTTGGATTGCTGATATCAGCTTCAACTTTAACTACTCTTTGAGCATTAATATGATTAACAGTCATTATGCCGTGTTTTATAGTAAAATCTGCTATTTCTCCCAATGGGTATTCCTTGCCTCCAGGTAACCGTATGCGCATCTGATCCAGATTCTCCAGCGTAGTTCTGTTGTCTTCTTTGTATCTTACCCAAATCTTAACTTCATCAATACCCCGCAAAATTCGCTGCGCTTCTCCTCCAAAAAATCCTGACCTAACCTGATCAAGTACCTGAGAGGTTGTAAGCCCAAGTGCAAGTGCCTTTTGCTTGAGAGATATTGTTACTTCTCTTAACCCGGGCGGGTCATCATCTACAACATCTTTTAGCATCTCAAGCTCTCTCATATCGCTTTTCAGCTCTTCTGTTGCTGCTCTCAGCTGGTCCAGATTATTTGAAGCAATGGCAATAGATACAGGTTTACCCCAGTGCCCTCTTCCGCCAAATTCCAACTTTTCCGCTTTATCAATTCTGCCGACGACTTTTCTGATTCGGTTGCCTGTTTCCATTGCTGACCACTTTCGTTTTCCACTTGCAATAAGGGTGACAGACAATCTGCCCTGATGTGTTCCCGGACCTATTCTCCTTGACTGAGAAAGAATAACATCTACATCATCACCTGTTTCTTTCCTGTAAACATTATTTAATGTCTGGATTCTTGGCTCCATTTGTGCAAGAAGACTGTCAGTAACAGAAACAGGTGTACCAGCAGGTAATTCCAGTGTAACATTAACATTTCTGCCTTCAATATAGGGGAAAAACGTAGTTTTTAAAACACCTCCTTTTAATGCACCCATAGTAATCAGCAGTGCAGCTATTGGGACAGCCAAAGTTATGTAAGGATGTTTAAGAGTGTATTTTAAAGCCGGAGAATAGATTCTATCCCTTACAAAATGCATCCACGATTCTACCCATTTTTCAATAGCTGTTTTTTCTCTTTCAGACAATGCTCTTGAATGTGCAATATGAGCGGGAAGGATAAATGCAGCTTCAATCAGGGATACAAGAAGGGCTGCAACAACAACGAACGCAAGATCCCCTGCTCTGTCTCCCAAGCCGCCTTTAAGAAAGAAAAATGCAGTAAAAATTACCACAGTAGTTAAAACAGAAGCTATAACAGAGGGTAAAACCTCCACAGTACCTTTAAATGCTGCATTAACAGGCTTTTCTCCTCTTTCATGATGCTGATAGATGTTTTCTGCTATAACAATACCATCATCAACAAGTATACCAAGAACCAGAATCATTGCCATTAGAGACATTACGTTTATAGTTAATCCATAAAAAGGGCCTATCATAACCATGCCTGCAAAAGCAACAGGAATACCAAGTGCTACCCAGAATGACAAACGCGGATTCAGTGATATCGAAAGGATAAAAATAACAAGTACAATACCAATAAGCATATTCCGAGACAATAGATCAACTCGTTCCTGAATTATTTCACTTCCGTCACGGACTACATAACCTTTTATATTATCATGAGTTTTATTAAATGAAGCAATAAATGATTTAACTGTCCTGGCAACGTAAAATAGATCTTCCTGGTTAGTATTCTGTACTGTGATAAGTACTGCAGGTTTTCCGTTCTGATAAACACGGTTTGGATTTTCTGACCATCTGTCAATTACATCAGCTACATCTTTCAGTCGAATTATAGTCCCGTCCTTCGTCGATCTTACAACAAGATTTTTTATTTCTGATGCATGATAACCCTTTTCATTAGCACGAATGAGGAATTCCTCTTTTTTACCTTTGATTTTACCGCCTGTTATTTTTACATTTCCCCTTTTGACAGCATTTTTTATTTCATCAAATGTCAACTGGTATGCACGCATATCATTTTCTCTTACACCAATCTCAATCTCCTCTGCAGGAAATCCCGAAAGAGAAACCTTTGATATACCATCATGGGCTAACAGTTTCCTTTCCACCCTCCTGGCTTCTTTTTTTAAATCCAGCAGTTTGACATCTCCTGCCAGTACAAAATCAATGGCAAAATTTCGTGTTTCCTGACGAAATATAGTTATTCTTTCCATTCCTGTTGGGAAAGTACTTATCTGATTTACAGCATCTTTTACATCCTGCATTACAATATTAATATCGTAATCCACCAGAACAGTAACCGTTATTGAACAGCTGTTTTCACGAGATACTGATGTTACCCGCTCAATACCAGTAACGCCTTTTAAATTATCTTCAATTTTTAAAACAATTGCTTCTTCTATCTCTTCAGGTGATGATCCGGGATAAGAAGCATTAATCATTATTATTCTGCTGGGAATAAGAGGGAAAAACGTAGTTTTTAAATTACTGAAACCTACCCAGCCAAACAGGAAAATAGCAACAATAATTACATTACCCAGAATTGGATATTTAATAAATTTTTGAATAATGCCGTTCATCTGCCAACCCCCTGTTTTTTATCCAGGGGTTTCTTATTTTGATTGACGAGTGAATTATTCTTTCCATTATTTCCCTGAAGCATAAAACCGGGCCTTGCCCAATCGGTTTTTTCATCTAATAAAATTTCCCCGTTCTCAATGCCCTTTACTATTACAAAATCGCCTTTCTGTGCAACAACTTTTATTTTTCTTGCTTCAAGAATATTATTTTTAATGATGAACACACTATTATTTTCATCAAGTAAGGCTTTTGATATTTTCGCTGCATTTTCAATTGGATCAGTGCTGATTACAGCAGTCATGTATAAACCGTCTCTAAGCTTACTGTCTGTTGACTCAAGATATACTCTGACAGTCTGGGAAGGGTCAATAACGGTGTTTACTCTTGAAACAAACGCGTTAAAATTCCCCGGAATATCTTCCGAATAAAGAACTGCTTTTTGTCCGGGTTTTATTCTCGATACTTGTTTAATAGATGCAAAAGCTTTCATCTCAAATCTGTCTGATGATGTTAAAGTTGCTATTTTTTGTCCTGTTCTAATTAGTGTTCCGGGGTTGATATCACCATCACTTATAACACCGCTAAACGGAGCAGTTATTGTATATTTTGCCAGAGTCTCTTCCATTGATCTAACTGAATAATACATCGTGTACAGATTTCTTGACGCAATATAGTATTTTTCAGTATTATCAAAAGGTTCGGGGAGAGGCTGCAAAGGCAAATCCAGATTAAATTTATTAAGATAATTTTTCCATTCGTCAGCGCTTTTTGGGTAATCGATTGAAAGGTCAGGTATCAATTGTGTCATTTGATTAAGCAGGCTGCTTTTTTGAGATAAAACATTATTTTTATATATCCGGTCATCAATTTTCAGTAGAATCTCACCTTTTTTATAATAGTTGCCAGGTTTCAGCCTTTTTTCTGAATTAATAACGAGGCCTGAAACCTCAGCGTAAACATCGACTTTATTATAAGCATTCAGAGGACCGGTTAATTTAACAGGAATTGAGATTTGACTGTTTTTAACAACCAATGTTTTAATTGTAGGTTTGTTTTTTGTTTGAGGTTTTCTTTGTATCCCCTCTTTCTGCTTGCTAAGTAAATTGCTTATTATAATACTACTTAGGATTATTACAACAAAAATTAACAAATTTTTGTATTTCTTCATAATACCTCCATTGAAATTAAATTTATCAAAAAAACAAACTATTTCTTAAATTTCATTTAACGGCAGTTCCAGTACAGCCCTTGTTCCATCTTTTATGCTTTCAATTGTAAGATTACCATTATGTTCTTCAGTAATTCTTTTTGCAAGGCTTAAACCCAGCCCATATCCTCCGCCTGATTTTGCACGTGATTTGTCAACTCTGTAAAATGGCTCAAATATAAATGGTAAATCCTCATCTGGTATGCTCTGCCCCCTATTTTCAATAATTATTTTCAATCTTGAGTTTTTTTGCTGAACAATCATTTTTACAGAATCAGGTTTCTGATCTGAAAACTTAACAGCATTTGTCAACAGATTGGATAGAAGTATTCCAAGTCTTTTTTCGTCACCTTTTATGTATGTATCCGGAATATTATCAACACCTATTTTATGAGTGGATATTTTCAAATCATGCAAAATGGATTCAATTAATGTTTTTAATTTAATATCCTTAAAAACAAGGGAACCGTGAGGGCTTGCAAGTCTTTCCGTCTCAAGAATTTCTGTAATCATAATTTCAATTTCACGAATATCTGAGGAAATTTCAAATTTTTCAGGGCAGTCCTGCATCATCTCAAGAGAAATCTTTACTCTTGTAAGTGGTGATCTTAGTTCGTGGCTTACGTCAAGAAGCAGTCTGTCACGAGCCTTTATCATCTCCTTTATTCTTTCTACCATTAGTCCGAATGAAGTGATTAATTTGCCAAGCTCATCTCTCCTTTTTGTTTTTGTGATAAACTCAAGATGTCCTTCAGCTAAATTACGTACACCTGCATCCAGGTTTTTTATTGGTTTAAGAAGCCACCTGATTTGTATAAACATGAAAAGAATTATAATAATTGATACTACAAAGTTTGCAATAAGAATCATTTCTGCTGCATGGTATACTCCCTCACGTTTGTTCTGCAGAGCAATTAAAAATTTTCCGTCTTTTACAGGCAGTATAACAAATAATCCTTTATCAAATCCTGCTTTTATGCGGGGCGCTTTTATGTAATCAGGGATTTTAATGTCTGTAAAATCTGGCATTTCAGTTGAGCTTTTCCATGAAAAATTTCTTCCTTGATATCTTAGCTCCATAAAAAGGCTATCAGTCAATGCTTTTGCTTTTAAAGTATCAGGGGGATTGCCAACTTGTTCTACCATATATCTTGCCATTGTAACAGCCATTTGCTGCATCTTAGGAAAGGCGGCTTTTTTAATAAAAATGTCCTGACTTATTTTAAGGGAATAAGAATAGAAAAAAAGTCCAAAAAGGAATACAAGTAAAATTTTTGTAAAAAGAGAGAAATGCAGTTTTTTAATCAGTTTATTCATAATTTTATTCTCTTCCGATAAACATATAACCGCTTCCGTGTAATGTTTTAATAAACTTGGGTTTTTTCGGATCGTCACCTAATTTATTACGCAGCCTGCTAATAAGTACGTCTATGGATCTGTCAAATGTTTCCCACTCCATGCTTTTAATAGCATTTAAAATTGTATTTCTGTCCAATAGGCGGTACTGATTTTCACATAAAAATTTAAGCAGTCTAAACTCTATATGGGTCAAATTTACATCTTTTCCATTCATGCTGACCGTCTGGCTTCTGTTGTCAATTTCAAGTTCCCCGAAATTTATGTGTTGTTCATTAATCTTATCAACTGGATGTTTCCTTCTTAAAACTGTCTGGATCCTTGCAACCAGTTCTCTGGGCTCAAAAGGTTTGGGGAGATAATCATCTGCGCCAAGTTCCAGGCCGACAATCCTGTCAGATACATCCCCTCTTGCTGTAAGCATTATAACAGGAAGGTCACTTTGTTTTCTTAGCATACGAAGTACTTCAAATCCATCCATTTCAGGAAGCATTACATCTAAAATAACAAGATCAATCTTATGCTTTTTTACAAAAGAAAGCAATTTATTCGGATGTTCTATTGAGTCAGAATCAAAATCAAATTGTTTTAGATACCGAACAAGCCTGGAACCCAGT
The DNA here is from genome assembly GCA_021158245.1 of bacterium. NCBI lineage: Bacteria > bacterium. The sequence continues at coordinate 7,983 of JAGGVB010000090.1, forward strand.
TCCAAATCATCATCAACAATTAATATTTTGGCTTTTGCCATAATAAGCCTTCCTTAAATTAATAACTCAATTGCTGTACTTAATATAACACATAGATGTTACAGCATTATTTCCATATTGTAACAAATTGTAACGGCCTAAAAATATACTAAAAAATCTGAATTATATCTAATTTTTATGAAGTATTACAACACAGCAATCTGAAAGGGTTAATTTTGATTGACGACATTTATAAGTACCGTCTGACGACAATTAAAATTCCCGGTTTTTCAAGAGTAAAATTGGTAAACTATCCAAGTTCCCAAATTAAGAATGGAGGCTTGGATGAACCTCCCTGGTTCCCAAACTCCAGTTTGGGAACCTATTTTCGAAAGAAACTCTGTTTCTTTAACATTATCATAAGTGATCAATAATTAGAGATAGGTATAAAATTTATAAATAAGAAGGTATTCATTTTCTCGCTTCAACCATTATTGAATGGCTGCCTGTTTTTACCAGCAAAGTTTCACATTAAAAGAACGTTCCCAAACAGGAGTTTGGGAACGAGATTCAGGATGGGTTAATCACAAATGTATGTGATCCTCCACCCACACCCCTCTGGATGCCCGTTTTCACGGGCATGATAGGTTTGAGGATTTTTTTGCCGGCATCTGAAAATCTCCGCCCGGAAATGTGACTGTAGGGTCTGTATCAAAAGTCGATTTGAAATCATTAAAAGGAGCGAAGCGACATAGCAATCTCAGGAATTGAGCACGAATTGAAGAGATTGCTTCGCAAAAAGACGCTCGCAATGACAGGGTTAGGACTTTTGATACAGCCCCTAATTCAATCTAATGACCAATAAAAATAGCTTTTCTGTTGCAAAACTCACATATAAAAAAGTTTTTACTGCATCTGTCTGATACGAATTTCGCAGTCTTTTTTTATCTTTAATAGTTCGATAATTTGATTGACATCCGTTTTTCCGTAGTGGTATGGGTACAGTATTTTCGGATTAAACAGTTTGACGGCATCAGCAACCATTTCCGGAGACATAGTGTAAGGAAGATTCATAGGAAGAAATGCAATGTTAATTTGGCCGTTAAGCAGTTTCATTTCAGAGATGTTTTCTGTATCACCTGCAATGTACACTTTTTTATCACCAAATTTCAAAACATACCCGTTACCCATTCCTTTCGGATGAAACAGCTCTCCATTCTTTCTCCTGTGAACAATATTGTATGCTGGTACAGCTTTAACAGGAATTCCTTTTACTGTAGTCTCGTCCCCATTGTTCAGGACAATAGTTTTATCGAGTTTATCAGCAACAAGTTTTGTGCAGATAATATCTGTCCCTTTCTGTCTAATCTTATTAATTGCATCCGAATCAAAGTGGTCTCCGTGCTGATGAGTAATCAAAATAATATCTGCTTTTGGCATTTTTGAATAATCTGCATAACGTCCTACAGGATCAACATGAATTACAAGATGATTGAATTCGAAAACCAGCGTAGCATGTTTGATAAAAGTTATTTTAAGATCACTTTTCGAAGTTTTTATTGTATCGGTCTCAAAAGCTGATCTGTCCTGAGCATATAATACCATATTTATAAGCACAAATAAAATCATTAGTGTTTTCATAATAACCTCGCTGAAAATATTATATTTAAAATAGCTATAAATTTCCAGTAATTATTTTATCAGGCAAAGTACAATGAATGGGACAACATTAAAAATCAACCACAAGGACTTAAACAGTATCATGTTGAATAGGAATGTGGATTTAAATTTTTCCTCCGGGATATTGTATATTTTGTTAAAGACAGAATATATCCAGGAATGGGCTATTGTGTACATAATAAAACTTAGCAGAAACAGTCCCCCATTAATTATGGAACACCACAGAAAGAATTTTTGAAGAATATCAATGTTCATATTATCCTCTCCTTATTTTATTGTTTAAAAAGCAAAACTTATTTGAATACCTCCAGGAAACGAACTAACAAACATTTTCATTTTCGGTTTACAATAGCCAAGTGTATGTTCAGATTCAAAATCATGAATGTAATTATCGTAATCATTAACAGCTCTTACAGGCTGCGACCATATTTGGATTTCAGTCACTGCTGAATTGATTAAAAAATTAAGCAGACCTTCCCCAATGCTTCTTTTATACCCAAGCCACACAACAAGACCGCCGCTTAAATTTACAGCGCCTGTTAATGCATGAATCTGCCAGGATTTACCCCTTTTTTCCCTGAGAGCACTTTTTTTCAACAACTCCTCAGCTTTAATTAACTTTTTCTCTCTTTGCCCAGAAGTGGTTTCCGGCATTTCAGAAAGTAGTTTTAATGCTTTTCCTGACAGCATTGGGTCCATAATCTGCCCCACAGCGCCAAGAAATGTTGTTGCTGCGCCCAGAGCCATGTCCTGTTTAACGTTTTTCTCATTATTGTAAAAGTATACAGCTCCCTGCCCGATCGTTGCTGTACTGTATCCTATAACCCAGGAATACCACCAAAGATTTCCTGACGATTTATCATCAATAAGAGAGTTATTAATATAATTCAGCCTTTCTCTGACTTCTGAATCAGATAAGCTGTTTTGTGCATCTGCCTTTGTAAATTGCGAGAAAAAAAGTATAGACACAAAAGATAAAACAGTTATTTTATTTATAAATTTATTATTCAAAGTATTCCCCAGTTTAATTTGTATTTTCCCGTATAAGCCTGGACTCTTTAAGTTGAATACATAAAATCAGGCTAAGTGTCATAAGGCCAATCAGTATTACTAACGGGAGGGTCATTGAACCGTTTAATTTTGATTTGAAAGAATCCATCCCGAAAATAAATATTATTCCGGAAATTTGCCCCATGAGAAAAACCATGCCATTTGACGTACCTTCAGGTGCAGGATATGCAATTTCTGCAGCATACTGAAATCCTACAGGCCCTGCGCTAAGCAGGAAAAAACCAAAAATAAAAGCAGATAAAAGAAGCAATGCATAGGTACCGGCGTAAGTTATGCCAATAAGGCCGATTGTTGCTCCTGCTATTGCAATAAAAATAAAAGGAGTCCTTTTTCTTAGCTTGTCAGAAAGCATCGGAATGATAAGAGCACCAATGATTCCGCCTCCTATCATGACTCCTCCTGCATTCCCTGCCTGAGTAATTGAAAAACCCCTTGGGCTTAAAATATTTTCTATCCACGTTGTTACACCGTTAAACACGCCTAATCCTACAAAGAAAATAAACATAAGCATAAGAAAATTTTTCTTACGCAGAATTTGTTTAAGGCCGTCAAAAACAAGTGAGCGCTCTTCGTGCTCAGCAGAACATGGCGGAGTCGGAGGTTTTTCTTTTATCAGAATGAAAAACAAAACAGTAATAATTAATGATGCAATTCCGTAAATCATCAGCATACTGTTAATACTTGAGTGCAGAGTCAGATATGGTGTAAGAGCCAGGCCAAGGATAATCCCGATATATAAAGAAAGTGTTCCAAGTCCTGAAGCAGTTGCCCTCTCTTTAAGAGGGAACCAGTTTGCTGCAACCTTTGTTACCGAATTAAGAATAAATGGCTGGCCCACTGCAATTCCCAACTGTGCAATAAGAACAATATTGTAATTTGTTCCTGCTGCACCTCTCATAATACTGAAAACTGCCATTAGTACTGCTCCGAATCCTACTGCAATGCGAATTCCATAAGTATCTATAACCCATGAAGCAGGAATTGAAACAACAACATAAACAATCATAAAACTCATTGATAAAAAGCCTATACTTAGGTCGGAAACTCCGTAGAATTTTGCCGCAAGGCTGGTTATCGGTGCAAAAGTAATCCATAAAAGCTGGTTAACTGCAGCTGTTAACATAAATATTGAAAGCACAACCCATCTGTAGCCATAGAGTTTATAATCAGCCTGTTCCATAAAGAGCCTCCAGTTGTAAACAGATATTAATTAAGAATAAATTATGGGATTATCCGGGTATGAATTATTTTAATATATTTTTTTGACAAATACCAGTAATAATTTCAGATTTTTTTTATTAAACTCAGGGTTCAAACATTCTGGCCTTTTAAGCAGATTCTCTCTTAATAAGTTCTACATTAATAAGCCGGTGAACAGGTGTGGTTCTCCGTTTCTCAATCAAATCAAAAAGTATCTGTGCAGCTGTTTTCCCAAGGTCAAGTATCGGCTGTCTGACAGTTGTAAGTGCGGGCCTGATATATTCAGCAATATCAATATCATCAAAGCCTACAACAGCAATATCATCAGGTACTTTAAGCTTGTTTTCTTTTATTCGTTCAATAAGTGCAATCGCAGAATAATCATCTGCACAAAACACTGCATCAGGAAGGGTATCAGACATGAATAATTTTTGGGATTCAGAATAAGCAACCGATTTTTTAAAATCTCCATATACAATCCAGTTATCACGCGTTTTTAATCCGAGTTTTCCCATCATGTTAAGATAGCCCCTTAGCCTGTCTTTCCCGTTTGTTTCATCCATACTGCCTGCAATACAGGCTATTTTTCTGTATCCCTTATCAAACAAGTATCTAACAGCAGTCTCTGCTCCCTGAATATTACGCGTATCAACAAAATTGATTTTTTTTGAGTAACGTTTATGGTTTACAAGAACAAAAGGAAATTCCATATCAGCAAGAGGACCAATATTACTGTCTGTAATTTTGGTTTTTAAAAGTATCATTCCATCCAAAAGGCGGTTTCTTGCAATGTTGATATACTTATTCCCGTTATCATCACCGGGCTCAACCGGAATAAGCATAATTCTGTAATCATTTTTTAAAGCTTCGTCAGTTACACCGCTGAGAATCTGAGCAATGTAATTATCAAGAAACATGTGTTCGATCTTTGGAATAATCACACCAATAATTTTTGTTGAGTTGCTTGCGAGGCTTCTCGCTATGAGATTCGGCTGATAACCAAAATCATTAATAATTTTACGTATTCTTTCAGCAGTTCCTGGCGCAACGTGGCCTTTTCCGCTTAAAACCCTTGAAACCGTCATTTTGGATACGTTTGCCTTTTGGGCTATTTCAGCAAGTGTAATTCTCATTGTATTTTAACCGGATCATAGAATAAGTATAATTGAATCAAATTAAAGTTTTCCATTCATGCACAAAGCCGCTGCACCGAGAACAGTAATATTTTTTTGTTCTGATTTTTTAACAACAATATTTTCCACCGATTTTCGATACGGAAATGTCTCTATTGTTTCAAACATTGTTTCCTTAAAATAATTGAATGCATCTGCTATTGAACCGCCAAGTATTATTGCCTGAGGGTCAAAAGTATACATTACATTTAATATGGCATTTCCTATATGATATCCGAATTCTTTAAAAGACTTCAGTGCAATATCATCTCCGTTTTTTGCAAGAGTAAACATATCCTTGCCGCTTTTATCATAAGCTCTTAAAAAGAATTGTCCGCTGCAGTAGTTTTCAAGAATACCGTCAAGGTACGGCAGAGAACCAAATTCACCTGCACCGCAGTTTTTACCCTCATAAAGAGAGTTGTTTATAATAATACCGCCGCCAAGTCCTGATCCCAGGGTAAGGCCGACTATATTGCTGAATTTTTTTGCTTCTCCAAAATACTTTTCTCCCATAACAAAACAATTAGCATCATTATTAATATGGGCAGCAACATTAAAAACATTTTCAATAATTTCTTTTAAATGCACTTCTTTCCATGAAGGAATGTTCTGTACATCAAACACGATGCCTTTTTCAGTGTCTACAACACTTGGTACTCCAATACCGATTGCCTTAGTTGAAGAAGTACGTACTTTTTCAATTGCACTTATTACTTCCTGAATTATTACGTTCTCTTCTTTGTCCGTTGATATGGGAAATTCAACCCAATCTTCAATTTTCCCTGATTCAATTCTACCCGCAGAAATATTTGTAGCACCAAGATCTACCCCGATTACATGTCTTTCAAGCATTCCTTCTCCTGAAGTTAATATTTAATATAAAAACTGTCAAACAATATTTAATTTTTATCAAAAATTGTTTTGTTTTTTATGATTGGTTTTGACCATATTCCTATGCTTAAGATATAACCGAAGGTTATATAGAGCACAGTCATTCCCACTTTCAAATTAACAAGGTCAGCTATAGACCCGATTATCAGAGGTACAATAGCACCCCCTATTATTGCAGTACATAAAATGCCTGCAAAAGAGCCATGGTGCTCTTTTACTGAATTTAAAGCAAGCGAAAAAATTATTGACCACATGACTGATGCAAAGAATCCTATTAAAGGGAATGCGATTCTCGCTACGCTGCCGTTCCCTGTAATAGCAACAGTTAGTGACGCTATGGCGAGTGAAGCAGCACCAATCAGTATGTATCTGCTGTCAAATAACTTTAACAGAAGTATGCCCAGTACACAGCCCAAAGTCAGAAGCCCCCAAAACCACGATACTGCATCAGCCCCTGTTGTCTGGGGATTGTAACCGTGGTAAACAGACAGAAACTGCGAAATCCAGTTGCCTATACCCTGTTCAGATCCTACATAAGCAAAGATTCCTATAAAATAGAGAATTACATACTTGTTTTTAAAAAGTTTTTTATGTGTTTGCCATGCTCCGGCTTTTTCATCATCCTTTAGCTCTATTTTCGGTATTCTTAATAATGAAATGATAACAGCCATAATAAACGTAACTACTGCAAATATCCAATAAAGAGAAATCCACGGCAAGTCTGAAGGTACAATATTATGGAATATCCTGATGATTGGCCCTGAAGTTAGAGGCTGGCTGTCAAGTTTTGTTACAAGAGATGAATAGAGCTGAGGCCCAAGATATGATGCACCGCCAAAAAAAAGCTGTGCAATAACCGATGTGACTGCAAAATGTTCTTCACCGCCGGAAACTCTTAAAAGGGGATTAATTGTAACCTGGAGCATTGCCATTCCAGCTCCAATTGTAAAAAGTGTAATCAGATATACAGGAAATCCCGGGAAAAACACAAAAAGCAGAGCTGCTATTCCGGCAAGCAGAAAAGGTATTACCATCATTGTTTTTTGTGTATATCTTTCAACCATCATTCCTGCAGGTATTGACATCACACCGTAAGCAATAAAAAATGCAAAAGGCAAAAAACCTGCCATTGTGTTAGTGAGATGAAAACTAGTCTTCACATCCGGAATCAATGGGTTTAATATGTTTGTAAGAAACGATATAACGGCAAATACAAAAAATATCAACAGCACAATAAAGTAATTTCTTTTCATGGTTAGTTTCCTTCTACTGTTTTAATTTTCCTTAAATTAAATCCGGTTGTTATAATATCTACTTTTTGTTTTCCTGTATCGAATTTATAAAATTCACATACTAATTCTCTCTGGTCTCCGGGAAGAAGAGATATATAATTATCATTCCAGAATACAGGTAAAACGGGATCTTTTGAATCATGCATTATAAGCTTTGCTTCAATAAAAAATGCTATTTTATCCGATACATTTTTAATCTTAATTTTTGCTATCCCTTTCTTTCCTGCAAATTTAATGGATTTTGAAATTTCTATGTTACATGGTTCAAGATTGTTAAGCGCACTAAAATCAGCAAATTCTTTTACAGGTGTTACATACCAGATTGTTTTGGTAAAATCCATCCTCTCTTTTTTCTTAGAAAGCCAGTAAAAGTTATTTGAAACAGTATCACCATTTTTATTCAGGAGTTTTAAATCAAGGAAAAACAGAGGGCTTTCAAATTCTTTCAGGGATATATTGCGAACAGGAGTTTTCCCATTTGCAGATATATCAGAAATTTTCTTTGATTCCGAAAGAACAATTTTGGAATCCTTATTTAAAAGAGTGATTTCAGCTTTCATATCCTTACAGGGTTTCATGGAAAGGTTTACAGCATATACTGCATTGTCTGCGTAATTATAAATTAAATTCAACGGCTGATTTGCCTTCATTGTGCCGTAAAATGCTCCATTGGGACGAAGAAACCAGTCAAAAAGCTGCCAGAATGTTTCAGGCCAGGCAGAATTCATCATCCAGAAAATTACACCTGTTGCTTTCGGCTGATTTAAAATATACGATTCGAACATTGCACGTGCTGCTTCATAGCTCTGAATTTGTGACTTCTCCAGAAAGTCAGAAATATTTTCGGATTTTCCGTACCTGTGATCAAGTGCATTAATAAATGTATTCATTGTACTGAATTCATATCTTGCATTGTGATAGTTAAACACGTCAGCAATAGGCCATATATCTTTTTCAGGTACCATCTTCTTAAGGCTTTCAATCGGAGGAGGCTGAGGCCCCGGAACAGTTTCAGTATTGAAACCAAAGGCACCGCCGTTCTCTTTGTCCGTATACCAGTAAACAGGAGGTACATAGTCATAGGGCCCTGTCATTTTAACCCCTGTTTTTATACCAGTAACTGTGCTGGTCTTGTCAGAGCAGCTTAGAAGAACAGGCCTTGTTGTATCAATAACGGATAGTACCGCTGAAAATTTCTTTTCCAGGGCAGGCCGCGGAATAAGGTCACTCCCGAGA
>JAGGVB010000091.1 GCA_021158245.1 bacterium
CTTGCTCCTTATAAAGAAAATGTTGTAAAGTCAGTACAGGGTAAAATATGGCTGAGCGGAGTTAATAAGTCTCCGGCATCGGGAAGGCCGGTAATGCTGATAACTGTTCCTATAAAAGAAAACGATATTGTTGTGGGTATTCTGGGTACACCGGTTGAGCTTAACAATTTTTCGCGGGAATATATTGATAATATAAAGGTAGGCAAAAGAGGATATGCATTTCTTGCAGATAAAAACGGTGTAATTCTTGCCCATCCGGATAAAAGTTTAGTAATGAAAAAGAATTTAAATGATTTTGATTTCGGGCCTGAAATGCTCCGGATCAAGAATGGTAAAATGGAATACACTTATAATGGTGAGAAGAAAGTGCAGTACATTGCCACAAATGAAAAAACAGGGTGGATAATTTCAATTACAGATTCTCTTGAAGACGCATTTCTTTCCCGCCTGCGAAGCATGAAGACTATTGCATTTTTTCTTGGGCTTGGAGCTGTACTCATAGTTGGTTTTGTGATTTGGTGGCTGGTCCATTCGGCAATAGCTGCAATACGAAAAGTTGCACAAAAGCTGGATGTGATAGCTACAAGCGGAGGAGACTTGACTCAGCGTCTTGAAGGCGGAGGTGATGATGAAGTGGGTATGCTTGTTAAAGGTTTCAACCAGTTTATGGAAAAATTACAGGAAATAATATCCAAAGTAAAAACCAATACTGAAGAGCTTGTTGCTGCTTCAAATGAAATAAGTGCTACTTCAACTGAATTGGCAACAGGTGCTGAGGAGCAGACATCTCAGTCGAGTGAGATAGCAGCCAGCGTGCAGGAGATGACCGCTTCAATCGTGGAGAATGCAAAAAATGTAAATCAGACTTCAGATATTGCAAGAGAGGCAAGTAGTAAAAGCCTTGACGGTAAAAAAGCTATGGCAGAGGCTCGTGAGGGATCGGAAGCTGTTGTTCATGTTACTGAGCGGGCTGTAACTTCTGTAAAATCTCTATCTGACAGAGCAGGGCAGATAGGTGAAGTAATCCAGGTAATTGATGATATTGCAGATCAAACCAATTTACTTGCTTTGAATGCTGCAATTGAAGCTGCCCGTGCAGGGGACCAGGGAAGGGGCTTTGCTGTTGTGGCTGATGAGGTGAGAAAACTTGCGGAACGGACAACAAAAGCAACAAAGGAAATTGCAGATACTATACATGCAATACAAAGCGATACAGAGGAGACATCTGAATCCATGCTGGAGGCGCAGAGCAAGGTAATGCAGAGTGTTGATGCGGTTGTAAAAACAGACGGTATTTTAACAGAGATTACAGCTGCAGTAAATACAATGATGGATATGATGAATCAGATTGCAGCGGCTACAGAGGAGATGAGTTCCGGAGCTGAAGAGATTTCTAAAAATATGGAATCAATAAGCCAGGTTACACGTGAGTCTGCTGCAGGGGCAGAACAGATGTCCATTGCATCAGAAGAGATGAACAGACAATCTGAAAAATTAATAGATATTATCCGGCAGTTTTCTTTGGGAGATAAGTGAACGTTATAAACCATAAAGGATTTTGTATCTACCATGGATGAAGAAAAGAGAAAAAAACTTGAAGAATTGCGTAAAGAACTGGACCCGGAAATCCTGTCAAAGATGGCGAAGTATCTTGGCGGTGACGAGGCTGCTGCAGCTGCGAGTATCGGAACCGGCGCAGTAAAATCTTCCGCAGGCCCTGCTGATACTTTAATCCCGAAGTCTGCTGCGGAGAAAAGCAGGGAAAGAAGAGCAATGCGGTTTCAGGAGAGGATGGCGAAGAAGAGAAGGGAAAATGGTACCTATATTGAAGTACCGCAGAATCGGAATTCTAATATCCACTTTGAAAGGCCCGTATATATTTTTAGTTCTCTTGATATCTGGGCTAAAATTATTGACAGCCAATTCAAACTGCTTGGTTATCAGGAGTCATTAGTTTTTTCTTCTTTTTCATCATTAATAAAAGAAATTCTCAACAGCCATAAAGAGAATAAAGAAAAAATATTTTATGTGGCTGTAGCTTTTCAGGATATAAAATCATTTATCATGGGCTGGCAAAACCTGAAAAATATGGCATTAAGCGAAGAAGCATTGAAATTCCTTGAGGGCATCCATGTTTTTTATGTTGTGGAATCAATGAAACAGATTGGAGATAGGTTTATTAGTATGTATGGTTCTGATAAAATTATTGCAATTACTGACGAGCCTGATGAAAACAGGGCCAAAGTGGTTTCCGTTGCAGGTGGCGGCAATTCATTATCTAAGGGAAAAGAGTCAGGGAGAGAGGAAAATGAAACGAATACTAATAGTTGATGATGAGAAAGTAGTACTTGACGTTTTGGAACGGATACTTGCGAGGTTAGGATATTCTACAGTTGTAGCCCATTCAGGCGATACGGCACTGGAACTATATGCAAAGGAAAAGAATTTTTTCGACCTTGTTCTTCTGGATGTGCTCATGCCGGGGAAAAACGGGTTTCAGATTGCAGAAGAGATGCGGCGGCTCAAACCTGATCAGAGAATTGTCCTTGTTACGGGAATGGGGGAGAATGCCATAAATGTAAAACGTGAAAATGCATCATCTGTTAAAATTAACGATGTACTTGCAAAGCCCTTTTCTTTTGAGAAAATAAAATCTCTCGTGGAGGAGATGACAAATAACTGATTTATGGCATTGATCTCTGTTTATGTTGAGATATAAAATATTTTAAAGGGAAGAAATATGGAGTCTATGGCGCAGGATATTGAACTTGTAAAAGAATTTTTAAATGAAACGACAGAACTTCTCGAAAATCTGGATAATGATCTGGTAAGCCTTGAAACGGAACCTGAAGATAGTGAATTAATAAATCGAATCTTCAGAGCATTTCATACAATAAAAGGGACATCCAGTTTCCTGGGATATGATCAGCTTGTGGAGCTCGGCCATGCGGCTGAGGATGTGTTAAGCCTTTTACGGGACGGTGAGCGTATTGTAACATCAGATATAATGGATATTCTTCTTAATGCAATTGATAAACTTAAAATTTTGGTTGATCAGATTCGGAACGATAAAATTGAAGCAATTGATCTTTCGAATGTATTAAAAGAGCTGTTAAAAATAAAAAATGGTGAAATCGGGATAAAAAATCTGGCTGAGAAGACATCCGAAACAGAAAGCAGCCCGGAAGAAGAGAAGAGGCCTGATGGAAACAGAGAAGAGAACCTGAAGAAGAGTGCTCCGGAGAAAAAAGAGAGAGGAGACAGGTTTAAAGGTGTGGAGACTTCAACCATACGTGTTGATGTGGAAAGACTGGACGGCTTGATGAATCTTGTAGGTGAGCTTGTACTTGAAAGAAACAGGCTTCTGCAGGTAAACAGAGAATTCAGGGTAACTCAGGATTGGCAGGATTATGAAGAGAAAGTCGCAGATACAACAGAAAAAGTAAATTTTATCACTGCAGAGCTTCAGCTTTCAGTATTAAAAATGAGAATGGTTCCTATTGACAGGCTTTTTAAAAAGTATCCCAGACTTATGAGGGATATTGCAAGAGACAAGAATAAAAAAGTTGAGCTTGTAATTTCCGGAGGTGAGACCGAGCTTGACAAGACAGTTATTGATCAGGTTGGGGATCCTATTGTTCATCTTATGAGAAATGCAATTGATCATGGAGTTGAACCCCCTGAAGAGAGGCAGAGAATGGGGAAGCCGAGAACAGGGAAAATAGAGCTTTCTGCTTCTCAGGAAGGGAATCACATAATTATTTCTGTCAAAGATGACGGAAGGGGCCTTGATATTGAAAAGATAAAACAAAAAGCACTTGAAAAGAAAATGGCCACGGAAGCGCAGCTTAAAGGAATGTCAGACAATGATGCAATGCAGTTAATATTCGAACCTGGTTTTAGTACTGTCGATAAAGTGAGTGACCTCTCGGGCAGAGGTGTGGGGATGGATGTAGTGCGGAATAATATCCGTAATCTAAATGGGATAATTGACATGCGCAGCAATTTCGGCAGGGGTACAGAAGTTATTTTAAAACTGCCGCTGACGCTTGCTGTAATTCAGGCTCTGATGGTAGGAGTGGGCAGGGAAATTTATGCAGTTCCTTTGACATCAGTAATTGAAACAATCAGAATTGATACAAAAGAAATTCAGACAATTGATCATAGAGAAGTGATTAGGCACCGTGATTCAGTAATACCTGTGCTTTTCCTGAAAAGAATTTTTAATGTTGCCAATGACAGTGATGATGTAAGTGATGGAAAATCAATTAAATATGTAGTTTTAATTGCAATCGCGGAAAAACGTTACGGGCTTATTGTTGATCATCTTCTCGGACAGGAAGAAGTTGTTATTAAATCTCTCGGAGAATATTTGGGAAATGTACCCGGAGTAGCAGGAGGTACAATCACAGGGGACGGGCTTGTACGATTGATTCTGGATACTGCCAATGTAGCGGAAATCGCAAAAGAGAAGTATTATTCTGCTCAGAATACGGTAATAGAGGATTAAAGGATATAGAATGAGCGATTTGTTAAAAATACGTGATTTGGTTTATCAGGAGACAGGAATGTATTTCCCTGATGATAAACAGTACTATTTTGAAGGCAGGTTTAAACGCCGGATTGAATCATTGGGGCTGAAAGATTTTAGTGAATATTATTCCTATCTGTCAAAGAAGGAAAACAAGAGAGACGAATTCTTAAACTTGATGAATGAACTCACAATCAATGAGACAAGTTTTTTCAGGAACAAGGCTCATTTCCATGCGCTTCAGGAGATTATAATCCCGGAAATTGCTGAGAAGAAAAAGGATATGGCTTTCAGGAAGATTAAATTCTGGAGTGCCGGATGTTCATCAGGAGAAGAAGCATATACAATTGCAATGATAGTAAATGAGTTGAAGGAAACAATTTTAAGCGGATGGAGTATTGAAATAATTGCTACTGATATTAGTGAAAGAGTTCTGAATATTGCAAGAAAAGGTGAATACAGACAATATGCTGTCAAAAATATGCCTGAAGAGTATAAAAACAGATATCTAACCTTTAATAACGGAATCTATACTGTAAAAAAAGAACTGAAAAATTATATAAAATTTTCAAATGTAAATCTTAATAATGACATGTCAATGCTTTTTATGAAGGGGTTTGATATTATTTTCTGCAAGAATGTTTTGATATATTTTGACCTTGCGTCAAAAAAGAGAGTTATTTCACATTTTTTTAACGCCCTTGATGTAGGGGGAAATCTGTTCATCGGGTTCTCAGAGTCGCTTTTTGGAGTTGACAGCAGATTTAAACTTGTTCATTTCCCCGGGGGAATGGCTTACCGCAAAGATATTCATATTTAGAGGTAAAAGATGAGGGTTAATGATAAAGATTTGTTAGTTAATACATATGTTACCCGCGCAATGCCGATTCCGACTTTGCCGAGTGTTGTTTCAAGAATACTTGAACTTTCAGGCAAGCCGGATGCGAAGGTGGAGGAAGTTGCAGATGCTATTCTGACGGATAAAGTTTTAACTGCACGCATGATAAGATTGGTAAATTCTGCATTCTGGGGTATCAGGAGGAGAATAACTTCAATTCGGGAAGCGATTGTTTACTTAGGGTTGCATCAAATCCGCAGTATAGTTCTTACTACATCTCTATTTAATTCTTTTCCGGAGAAGAATCCTTCTTTTGATATCAGGCGTATTTGGGAACACGGGCTTGGTGTTGCTATGGTAAGCCGCCGTATTGCTGAAAAAGTAGGGTACAGTGATTCTGAAAAGGCGTACATCGGGGGATTGATGCATGATATAGGGGAAGTTTTGCTGAGCCAGTACAGCCTTAATGAATTTGAAGAAGTGATTGAAGTTGTTAAAAATGAAAAGATATCTTTTTATGATGCGGAGAACAGGGTTATAGGTGTGAATCATACTGATTTTGCAGACTGGTTTGGCGAGCACTGGGGCTTTTCGGAAGAGTATGTTGAAGTTATTGCAAAACATCACTCATTAGAAGAAGCGGAAATCAATCCTCCTCTTGTTGCAATTGTTGTTTTGGCAGATTTGTTGTGCAGAGTACGCGGCCTTGATTACGGGTTTGAGGAAAATATAGAAATTGTTTTAAAAGATGAACTCGCATGGAAGATTCTTGTTGATGACAATCCTGATCTTGCTAAAATAGACCTTGTCAGGTTTACCCTGGATCTGGATGCACTTATTGCAGAAGTTAAAACAATTGTCAGGGATATATACAGAAGTGATGATTAGTATAAGAAAATGTTGATATGGAGACTCAATTGATATGAATAACACCCGGAAGCAAATTAATATTCTTGTTGTTGATGATTCTGCGTTCATGCGGGTTGCCCTGAAAAAAATTATTGAGGAAGACGGCACGATAAAAGTGATGGATGTTGCACGGAACGGCGAAGAAGCCCTGAAAAAGATAAAGAGGCATAAACCTGATCTTGTTACTCTTGATATTGAAATGCCTGTAATGGACGGATTAACAGTGCTTGAGAAAATCATGAATGATATGCCTATGCCTGTGATAATGATAAGCTCTTTGACAGAGGAAGGCGCTGATGCGACTATGCGTGCTCTTGATCTTGGTGCTGTTGATTTTATACCCAAGGGAGGCAAATCCTATGTAAATCTTGATATTGTCAAGGTCGGTGAGCAGCTAAGGCAGAAGATAAGGGCCATTGTTAAAAAGGGCAGAATACAAAAATACGGTATGCAACCCGGATCGGGTGCAGATAAGAAATCATTTCAGCCGGATTACGTCAATCTTCCGGCAGTAAAGGAAAAGTGCGGTGTTGTTGCTTTGGGTGTTTCTACTGGCGGCCCTCTTGCGCTTCAAAAAATGATACCTATGCTTCCGGAAGATTATCCGTCAAGTATTCTTGTTGTTCAGCATATGCCGCCGATGTTTACAAAACCTTTTGCAAAAAGATTAAATCAGCTTGCCAAAGTAAAAGTTAAAGAAGCCTCTGAAGGAGATATTACAGAACCCGGGACAGTTTTTATTGCACCCGGAGGAAAGCATATGATATTTGAAAGAAGGAGCGATGGGAAACTTGTAATAATACTTTCTGATATTCCCGGTGATACACTTTTCAGGCCTTCCGTAGATGTGATGATGCTTTCAGCTGCATCTGTATACAGAAGAAAGATTCTCGGAGTGATTATGACAGGCATGGGAAATGACGGGCTGCAGGGAATGATAAGAATTAAAGATCTTGGCGGAACAACACTTGCACAGGATGAAGCCTCATGCGTTGTTTATGGAATGCCTAAAGCATGCGTTCAGAACGGTATAATTGATCAGACCATTCCACTTGAATTGCTGGCAAACAGTATTGTTCATTATTCCGGGTAAAGATATACAAAACTGAAAGAATGGGGTGTTTAGATGGAAGAGCATTTTTCAAAAATCATAATTAATACTACAGAGAAAGTATTTAATAGTATGGTTTTTATGGATGTCAAGGGTAAGGAATCTGACGGGAATTTTACAATTGAGGGAGTTCATGTAACTGCAATGGTAGGATTTGCAGGAATTTATGTAGGCCTTTCAGCTATTCACTGTTCTATCGGGCTGGCACGTAAGATTTGTGCATCAATGCTGCAAATGGATCCGTCGAGCCTTACCAATGAAGATGTCCGTGATGCATTGAGTGAAATATCCAATATGATTTCAGGGCACTTTAAAGCACAGCTTGCAAATACAATTGATGCTGAAGAGCAGGTTTTCGAACAATCCGTACCATCTGTAATTAGCGGTGAAGATTATGAAACTCACGTTATTACTGACGCGCCTCATTATTATGCAGAATTTACAACAGGGGAAGATGTATTCTATGTAGAACTTGCGATGAAAAAGGTATGATTGCCGGAATCCGAATTGATAGTCAGTGTCTATGATTAATGTGTTATAAATTATTAGGAGTTCAGATGATTACACAAGAGACTGAAAAAGAGTTATTATCTAAAGCATTGGATGAAGTTTTTGGAACAATGATGAATCTTGAAGTGACTCATTGTGATTCGTGTGACGATGATGATATTATTCATCAAGAGCACCTGACTGCAACAATAGGTTTTGCAGGAGGATGGAATGGATTTGTTTCAATTGCATGCAGCATTACTACTGCACGGCTGATAACCCAGCTTCTCCTTGGCACCAATAGTGATGAAATCCCGTGTGATGAAATCAGAGATGCAGTAGGGGAGGTTGTCAATATGGTTGGAGGAAGATATAAGACTTTGTTTTCTGAACATCAGAATAGCAGCAGGGAAGTTTTTAAGATGTCAATACCATCTGTGGTACAGGGGAAAGAGTATAATATTTTTGCGCCTGCAAATAGCGGTTCGACAAAAATTGCAGTAGAAATAAAGGATGAAAAACTATCGGCTTTTATTGCGTTAACTGAAGATCAAGGCAATTGAGCAGGTTTAATAGGGGTAAGGAAATGAAGCCATTGCCATACATTTTAAGTGCTGTAATTATAGGTTTCGGAGGCCTTGCAGAAAAATTTGACAATACAGGACATAGTGTTACAATTGTTGTACGTCATGTTGATAAATTTAATATTCAGACTGAAAATGCTGATCAAATAAAAACAAGCGCACTTCATTGGACTTCAACGAGAAATGGAAAGAAAATTACAGTTAAAAGAATGATCTCCGGGGAAGTAACCGATCATGGGTATAATGTTATCAGATGTAATGGGGGCACTGTTGCAGAAAATATGATTTCGGCCGAATTAGACATGGATTTTATTGTTAATCTCAGCAGATCAGGGGAGTGCATTCTATATATGAAGAAGCCGAAACACGGCCGTAATAAAAGGAAAGAAGTAATTATTTATACAATAACAGACACATATTAAATAAACAGGATTAAAGAAGGCATTTCTTATGAAAACACCAAGAATTTTAGTGGTTGAAGACGAACGAATTGTATCAATGGAGATTGAAGATAAATTACGTGATCTCGGATATACAGTTGTTGCGTCAGTATCAAATGGTGAAGAAGCAGTAAAAATAGCTAAAATAGAACTGCCGGATATTATCTTAATGGATATAAAACTTAAAGGTGAGATGGATGGTATTGAGGCAGCAGCTATCATTACATCAAAATCCAATATTCCTGTAATTTTCCTTACAGCATATGCTGATGAAAGGACAATTCAGCGGGCAAAACACAGCAATCCTTACGGCTATCTTTTAAAACCCTTTGAAACAAGAGAGCTGCATACAACAGTTGAGATGGCTTTGTACAGGTCTCGTATGGAGAGGCGTATTGCTGAGAGCGAACAGTGGCTTCACACAACCTTAATCAGCATCGGAGATGCTGTTATTGCCACAGACGGCGATAAAAGAATTAAATTTATGAACAGAGTGGCGGAAAATCTTACAGGATGGCTGTTAAAGGATGCGGATAAAAAGTATGTATCCGAAGTATTCAATATTGTAAATGACGATACCAACGAGAGTATAAATTTTTTAGATACGGGTTTAAAAACAACTGACAACTACTCACTTATTACAAAAAAAGGAGATAGAGTTCAAATTGAATATACAGTTTCACCTCTTGTTAGCGAGAAGATAGCAATTGAAGGGAAAGTTTTAACTTTCCGGGATATAACAGAGAAGAAACGAACGGAAAAAGCAATTAAAGAAGCGAGAGATCAATTAAGAGAGCGCAGCAAAGCACTCGAAGCAATTAATAATAAGTTGACTGCAGAAATTGAGGAACACAACAGAACCGGAAAGGCATTGGAAGAGAGTGAAGGTAAATATTATGCTCTTTTCAATAATATTGTTGATCCTATAATTATTTTTGATAAAAAATCAAAGAGAATAGTGCATTTTAATGAATCATTTAAAAAGGTTTACGGATATTCCGATAAGGAGATCATCTCAATGACTCCTTTTGATCTCCACCCAGAGGAAGAGTTGGATTTAGTCGAAAGTACAATAGATAAACTCAGCAATTCAACACCTAATTGCTACACGCATCTGACAAAAGACGGAAGGAAGATTCTCGTTGAGGTTCTGACTCATGAAATTGAGTATCAGGGAAAACCTGCATGGATGACTATAATTAGAGATATTACCGGCAGAAAAGAAGCCGAAGAAGAGAAAAACAGAAGAATAGCACAAACAGCATTGATTAATGAAGTCGGAAGATATCTTGCAATAGAGCTTAATCATAAAAGATTGATGGACAAAATAGTAAGGGCTGTAAAGAAAACTTTCAATTTTGACTGGGTTACTCTTTTTCTGTCAGATACAGATAATAAAAAATTGATACTACACTCATTCGCAGGTGTACAGAATAATTTGTTACAGAAAGGAGATGAAATTCATTTTGGCAAAGGCATGATAGGTATGGCAAAAAGTACAGGTTCAGTCCAGGTCAGTAATGATGTCAGAAAAAATCCTTATTACATCAAGATGCGGGATGAGGATATCCTGTCGGAATTGGCAATTCCTATAATCGGAAAGAGACAGAGGGTACTGGGAGTCCTTGATATTCAGAGTAAAGAATTAAATGCATTCAGTCAGCATGATGTGGAAGCCATGGAAGCTTTGTCAACTCAGATAGCTGCTGCATTGGAGAATGCAGATTTATACAAGCAGGTAAGAAAGGAACTTGCCGAGAGGAAAAAGGCAGAAGAGGAGATGAGGAAGCTAAAAGAATTTCACGAAAGAATTCTGCAGAATATGTCAGAAGGAGTTGTTCTTGAGACGAAAAAGGGTATGCTTCTGTTTGTAAATAAGGCGGCAGCAGAAATGCTTGGAGACAGCCCTGAATATCTTATAGGGAAACATTGGAGAGATGTGATCCCGAAAAATTTGTATTCTCAGGTAAAAAATTTAAAGGACAAGATGAAAAAGGACATTACTGAGCAGCTTGACCTTGAAATAAAAACAAAAAGAGGGAAAACTGTCCCTGTTCTTGTCAGCTCCAGTTATCTTTACAATGGGAATAAATGCACAGGAATGATAGATGTACTTACAGATATAACGGAAATAAAAAAGGTTCAGGAGCAGCTTAAGCGGTCTGCAGAGGATCTTAAGTCAGCAAAAGAACTGCAGGATGTGTATACAAAAGAGCTGGAAGAGGTAATTAAGGAGTTAGAGAGGGCAAAAGAAAAAGCAGAGGAGGCAACACGCCTTAAAAGTGAATTTCTTGCCAATATGAGCCATGAAATCAGGACACCAATGAATGGCGTAATAGGCATGACAGAACTTGCACTTGACACAAATCTTGACCCCGTACAGAGAGATTATCTTGAAGCAGTTTATGTATCTGCCGAATCGCTTTTAACCCTGATAAATGATATACTCGATTTTTCCAAGATGGAAGCAGGAAGGCTTGGGCTGGAAAATATTAATTTCAGCCTTGGTAATGTACTAAACAGCTCAGTACGTTCCATATTCTACCAGGCTGAGAAAAAAAATATTGAACTCCTGTATACTATTAGCCCTGAAATACCGGATAATTTAATTGGTGATCCAGGCCGAATAAGGCAGATACTGATAAATCTTTTAAGTAATGCTTTGAAATTTACAGAAGAAGGTGAAGTTCTAATCAGAGTAGAGGAGCAGGCAAAAGTTAGGAATGATGATACTATACTGCATTTTTCAGTTACTGATTCAGGAATAGGAATCCCCAAAGAGAAGCAGAAAATGATTTTTGATGTGTTCACCCAGGCTGACGGTTCAACAACGCGGAAGTACGGGGGCACTGGCCTCGGCCTTGCTATATCTTCCAAATTAGTTGAAATGATGGGCGGTGAAATATGGGTAGAAAGCCCGGCAAAACATCTCGGCACAGATAAGGGAGGAGCCGGATCAACATTCCATTTTACCCTTAAACTCGGTGTTTCTGAAAACCAGATGTCTGAGAAAGAAGTTGATGATTTTACATTGGCAGGAGTAAAAATATTAGCTGTTGATGACAATAAAACAAATTTGCAGATTCTCGGCGATACTCTTAAAAAGTGGGGAGGAAGAGTTGTGCTGGCTTCAGGCGGCAGGGAAGCGCTTGAAGAGATAAAAAAAACGGAAGAGGATGGGAAACAGTTTGATATAGTCCTGGTTGATGCACATATGCCTGATATGGATGGATTTGAGCTTGCTTCAAAGATAGCTGAAATGGAAAAAGGTACAGGTGTCCCTGTTATGATGGTTTCATCTTCGGACATTAAAAATCACAAAGATAAGTTAGATAATATAAATATTAGCTGCTATGTGCAGAAGCCTCTCAGACAATCAGATTTAAAATGTATACTGATGGACCTTTTATCAAAAAAAGATAATAGAAATGATGCAACATGTAATAAGGCAGGAAATACTACTATGGCTTCAAGAAATAAGAAGCGTTCCAATGAAGATGTGAAGATTCTTCTTGCAGAAGACAATCCGATAAATCGTAAACTTGCTGCATCGCTCATTGCAAAGAAGGGGTGGGATATAATATCTGTTGAGGATGGGGAAGAGTGTGTAGAGGCATTTAAACACGGGAATTTTAATATTATTTTAATGGATGTACAGATGCCGAGGATGGACGGAGTTGAAGCCACCAGAAAAATTCGTGAAATTGACAGAAAGAAAAATATACATACACCGATAATTGCGATGACAGCCCATGCAATGAAAGGCGACAGGGAAAAGTTTCTTGCAGCAGGAATGGATGATTACATTGCAAAGCCGATGAAGGCCGCACAGCTATATGAGATTATTGGAAAGTATTTTAAAAACAGAGAGCAGCAAGAGGTGTTGACTATGGATACTGACCTCGCAAATATGGCTGATGTTATGGAAGCAGTAGATGGCGACAGGGATTTGGTAAGAGAGCTTGTACATGATTTTCTCCGTATTTATCCTGAACAGTTAGATGAATTGATTAGTGCCGTACGGAAATCCGATCCTTTACTTGTAGAACGTAAAGCTCACTCATTTAAAGGGTCAGTTGGAAATTTCGGAGTAAAAAATGTTCAGCAATTGGCATACGAACTTGAAAAAATGGGAAGAGAATCAAAGCTTGACGATGCTGATGATGTATTAAACAAGCTGCGTCTTGAAATGGAAAAAGTGGATTCCTATTTTTCTTCGAATGAGTGGGAGAAAGAGATATGAGTATCCTTGTTGTTGAAGATGATCAAATAACAGGAAGAATTCTGGAGCTCAACCTTAAGAAACACGGTTACGAAGTAAAAAAGACTGAAAATGGCAGAGATGCTCTTGACTTGCTTAAAACTACTCTCGGTATTGAACTTATTGTTGCAGATATAATGATGCCTGAGATGTCAGGTATAGAGCTTCTCGAAAAGATAAAGGCTTCTCCTAAATATGAAAAGATTCCTGTGATTATGTGTTCGGCCCTGCATGATGCTGAAAATGTTAAAAAAGCTGTAAGTATTGGATGTTCATCTTATCTAGTAAAACCGGTAAATGCAGGAATCCTAATACAAAAAGTCCGTGAAGTACTTGGTGATAGCGGTATGGTATTGCAGAACAAAGATCAGGTTATGCTGCGGACCAATATGGATGAGGATGCTTACAGAACAGTTGCTGTCTCTTATTATGAATTTATCAAAGGACTGATCAGAGATATTGAAGAATTTTTGAATAATAAAACCGGAAGTTTTACTGTTGATTTTAAAAGGCTGAGAGCAGGAGCAAAAGTGCTGGGTGCGGCCTTTATTCAAGCGAGGATTAAACAGATGGGGGGTATCTCTGATAATGGTGAAAGAGATATCTCTGAACGTGAGCAGGCTATCCTTTTAAGAGAATTACAAGAGTTTTGTGCAGCTTTTGAAGAAAGGTATGAGGCTTACTTGAAAGTTCAGGAAGATTCTGTTATAACGAGCGATTCGGAGTTTGCATCAGACAGGAGAACAGGATGAAAATCCTTGTTGCAGAAGATGACCCTATTTCGAGGCAGCTGCTTAAAGCATCCTTAAAAAAATGGGGTTATGAAGTATCAGCAGCTTCTGACGGCGATGAAGCATGGGCGATTCTGTCAGAAGAAAATTCTCCCCAGATTGCTGTGCTTGACTGGATGATGCCAGGCATGGACGGTATTACAATATGCCGGAAAATCCGCAAAGAACTGCCCTCCCAGCCTGCTCGTTATGTGGTTCTGTTAACTGCAAAAGGGAGGCGTGAAGATGTAATAGCAGGATTTGATGCCGGTGCTGACGACTATGTTGCAAAACCATTTAATGCACAGGAACTAAAAGCAAGAATTAATGCAGGTGAGAGGATAATTTCTCTTCATAACACTCTTGAGTCGCATATAGACAAATTAAAGGAACTTGATCAATTAAAAAGTGAATTTCTTGCTACAGTATCCCATGAATTGCGTACACCAATTGCAGTAATGCGCGAAGGGGTGTCGCTGTGTGTTGATGGAGTAGCAGGTGAACTCAACGAGATGCAGAATGAGTTTTTAATAGATGTGCTCAACAACATTGACCGACTTTCCAGGCTTATTGATGACCTTCTTGATATATCCAAGATTGAAGCCGGTAAGGTTCTCGTCAGGAAATCCAATATTAATATCTGCGAGCTTGCAGAGAAAATAGTTAGAGATTTTAACCCTGTAGCAGGGAAAAAAGGGATAATTCTTGAATTGGCAGTACCAGATTCCGGAATTGAAATTTTTGCTGATTGGGACAGAATAGTTCAGGTTTTTTCAAATCTTATAACCAATGCGATTAACTATACTTCAGAAGGAGGCTGTGTTTCTGTTTCAGTCCAGGATGGTGATAGAGAAGTTATCTGCAGTGTAAAAGATACAGGTGTAGGTATAAGCGCTGAAAATATTCCCATGCTGTTCAATAAATTCCAGCAGTTCGGAAGGCAGGAAGGCCCCGGATACAGGGGCACAGGCCTGGGCCTGGCAATTGTAAAGGGCCTGGTAGAGAAGCACGGCGGAAAAATACAGGCTGAATCGGAAGAGGGAAAGGGTTCTGTTTTTACGTTTACATTGGAAAAATATTTTGGCGATAAGATTCTAATTATTGCCAAAGATAGTGAAAAACAAAAATTTTATAAGCAGTTGTTAGAGGACAGCGGCCATAATGTGGAAGTAGCAGACACCTGTGATAATGCTTCAGAGAAATTAAAATTACACAGGATGAATTTTGTAATTATAGATATATGCGGGCAGTGCGGCGCAGACGATTTTGAGAATGTAAAAAGATTTATAAAAGGGCCTGAATTTAAGTCAGTACCTGCGGTTGTTGTGCTTAATGGAAATAGAAACAATCAAAAGTTGGAGGATTTTGGAATAGATAAACCGGTTAAATTCATTATGAACCCGATTGATAAAGATTATCTGATGGAGGTTTTAGAAAAATCTTTGGCTGGTGAGGAGATTTTAAAATGAGCAGTGCGGAGAATAAAAGAATACTTATTGTTGAGGATAATCCCATTTTTTTAAAGATGGTAAGAGCCCGGCTTGAGAACAAAGGTTATAGTGTGACCTCTGCTGAAGACGGCCTTACAGGATACACCAAAGCTTTGCGTGAACATCCTGATTTGATTATTCTTGATTTAATGCTGCCGAAAATGGACGGGCATAAGGTCTGCAGGCTTTTGAAATTTAATAAAAAATTTCATAATACACCGGTTATTATACTCACTTCGAGAGACCTTGAAGAAGATGCAGATCTGGCAAAAAAGAACGGTGCAGATGCCTTTGTTGTAAAAACTACAAAAGGCGAGATCCTTATGGACGTGGTAAGTAAACTTCTGTTAAAACAGGGAAGTGCAATAGATGAGTAAAAATAATTCCAATACAAGATTGGTAAAAATATTCGGATTATTCCTGTTTATTATTTTAGCGTTTCAAACAACTGTTTTCGCTTTTAATACAAAAGTAACAACAGATGCTTATCGGTTTTTACATCTGACCATTAATGACGGGTTGTCCCAAAGTGCAGTTCAAACTATTATTAAAGATAAAGATGGATTTATGTGGTTTGGTACAACTGATGGTCTAAACAAGTATGATGGATACAATTTTAAAACCTATTACAGTGATTTAAATGATACTACAACAATTACCTCAAATTGGATCAATTGTATTGCGGAAGATAGGAACGGCTCTTTATGGATTGGAACTATAAATGGCTTAAACCTTTTGAATAAAGAAAGAAATTCGTTCAATAGAAAACCGGTTAAAGGAGAAGAGGGTAATTTGTTGGCAAAAGCCATGATTAGATGCATGCTTGTTGGTGAAAATGGGATTCTTTGGGTTGCTACAAATAACGACGGATTATTTGCAGTTAATGTTAATTCCCGCACGGCTGTCCAATATACAAAAGATAGTGCAAGTGGAATTAAATTAACAGTTAATGCTGTATCATCTTTAATGTTTGACCAATCTGGTAAAATGTTTAACAAATCCGGCAGGCTTTGGATAGGTACAACTTTCGGAATAACCATATATGATTTTGAAACAAATAGTTCAAAAATCATATCTGAAAGTTTAGATAATAGCGGATTAACCAATGATGTTGTCATGTCAATGATGCAGGACAGAGATGGAACAATCTGGATTGGCACAACTGATGGTATTGATCTTTTAAATCAGAACGGTAAAAGATTGTCTCATTATTCAATTAATGATGCTCTGCAATCCGTGCCGCATCAGGTAAATCAGATATTTCAGGATTCAAATGGTACGATTTGGGCAGCAACAGAATTTGGAGGACTAAATTATTATAATGCTAAAAGTAATAAATTTAATTTAGTGAGATATGATAAGAATAGCACATTTTCTTTTTCAGGAAGCAGGATAAGGTGTATATATGAAGATAGAGGAGGACTTCTTTGGTTTGGTACATGGGATGCAGGCATTAATTATATATCATATTTATCAACAAAATTTTATAACTATACAGTGGGCAATAATCCGAAAATGGGATTATCCGGTAAAAATGTTTTCGGATTTCATGAAGATTCAGAAGGAATTATCTGGATAGGCCTATCAGGAGGAGGGCTGAATAGATTTGATCCGCAAACAGGGGAATTTAAATGGTACATGCACTCCTCTTCAAATTTAAAGAGTCTAAGTGATAATATTGTATGGACTATATGTGATAAAGACAAGAAAAATTTATGGGTTGGTACATCAAGAGGATTAAGTGTGTTTAATAAGGAGACAGAAACTTTTAAAAGAGTTAACCCATGGAAAGATAATTATCAGCGTTCGATTTATCTTATACAAAAAGATATTTACGGTAATTTATGGTTATGTACAGCCAATAGCGGATTGTATGCTATTAGCCCTGATGGAATAGTAAAATATTTTTATTCCAATGGTGTTGAAAATAATAAAAATCTATCCAGTAATTTTATTATTTCTTTTTCTGTTGGGAAAAACAAATATGTGTGGGTAGGGACAGATAAAGGTCTTGATAAATTAGATCCGGAGTCTGGTAATGTAGTACATTATAAAGTAAACATTGGTGATAGAACCTCTTTAACCAGTAATTATATTAGTGCTCTATTTTTAGATTCTCAAAAAAGAATTTGGGTCGGCACTGACAAGGGATTAAATCTTTTAAATGAGGATGGTAAAACATTTACGCGATTTACAAGAAAGGATGGCCTTGCAAATGATATGGTTTATGCAATATTGGAGGAGGATGATACAACAAACAGTAAATGTGGAAATTTATGGCTAAGTACAAATAAAGGGCTTTCAAAGTTTGATCCGGATAAAAAGAAGTTTAAAAATTTTGATGTTCACGACGGGCTTCAGAGCAATGAGTTCAATGCCGGTGCTGCATATAAGATGAAAAACGGATATTTGTTTTTTGGCGGTATTGACGGATTTAATATGTTTTATCCGGATAGTATTAAAATAAACAGTTATGCCCCTCAAATTATGATAACGGACTTTCAGCTCTACAACAAGTCAGTAGGTGTAGGCAAACAATACAACGGCCGTGTTTTACTCACAGCTCCTGTTTATAAGACTCATAAAATAGTATTGTCCTATAAAGATGATGTAATATCTTTTGAATTTGCAGCTGATAATTATCTGTTTCCTCAAAAGAACAAATTTGCATACAGAATGGAAGGTTTTGACAAAGGATGGATCTATGCAGGAAACCGGAACTATGCGATGTATACAAATTTGCCTCCCGGGCATTATACATTCCATGTTATCGGAGCCAACAATGACGGAGTGTGGAACAGGAAAGGTACTTCCATATCAATAATTGTAGTACCTCCGTTCTGGGAAACTACGTGGTTTATAATGCTATCTGTAATTCTGTTTATTGTTTGTGCTTACGGTGTATATCAATACCGAATGGGTGTTATAAACAGAAGAGCTAAAGTATTAAAAAAGTTAGTCAAAGAACGCACAAAAGAGATTGAAGAAACAAACAAAATGCTTGCCCATGAAGTGAAAGAACACGAAAGAGCAGAAGAGGAACTCAGGAGGAAGGCTGATGACCTTGAATATGCAAAAGAGATAGAAGAGAAGAACGCATCACGCCTTGTTGCGCTAATTGATGAACTCAATATTGCAAAACGAAGAGCAGAAGAAGCCACAAAAGCTAAGAGTGAATTTTTAGCGAATATGAGCCATGAAATAAGAACTCCTATGAACGGCATTATTGGAATGACAGAACTTACTCTTGATACTGATTTAACTCCTACCCAAAAAGAGTACATGGAAGCTGTGATGACATCTGCGGAATCTCTTCTTTTCCTGATTAATGATATTCTCGACTTCTCAAAAATAGAAGCCGGAAAACTTGACATGGAAAAAATTCATTTTAATGTAAGGGAAACAGTTGAAAATTCTCTGCAGGCTATTGTGCATAAAGCCAATCAAAAAAATATAGAGCTTATAAGCAGAGTTTCCAATAAAATAGACAGAATGTTGCTTGGTGACCCGGGAAGGCTTAAGCAGATTATAGTAAATCTTGTAAACAATGCAATCAAGTTTACATCAGAAGGAGAAGTAGTCATTGATGTATCTGTCAGTAAAGAAGAGAGCGATTTTACAGAGCTTCTTTTTTCGGTTTCAGACACGGGAATAGGTATTCCGAAAGAAAAACAGGATAAAATATTTGAACCATTTACACAGGTCGACGGATCTACAACAAGAAAATTCGGAGGTACCGGACTCGGCCTTTCAATATCTACACACCTTGTTGAAATGATGGAAGGCAGAATATGGATAGAGAGTCCCTCAACAAAAAAGAATGGTCGGGCCGGAGGCCCGGGAAGCATTTTCAGCTTTACTGCAAAATTTAAAAATGGAAGACGTTTTAAAGATACTGACGGAAAAGAGAGTACAGTCTTAAATGGTTTAAAAGCCCTGATTGTTGATGATAATGGGACAAACAGAAGGCTTATGGAAGAAATTTTGACAAATTGGGGTATGAAACCCGTAACTGCATCAAACGGCCGGGATGCACTTGATATTGTAAAGAAATCCTTAAAGGGTGATGCAATTTTTTCGCTTTTTCTTTTTGATGTTAATATGCCTGAAATGGATGGCTATCAGCTGGCAGAGAATGTCCGCAGTTTTGATCCATACAAGACAAGCCCTATAATCATGCTTACCTCTTCTGCACGTCCAAGAGACAGAGAATTTGAGGAAAAACTGGGAACTTTCCGAATTTTAAAGCCTGTAAGGCAGTCTGCTCTTATGAATTTGATATTAACCTGTTTTGATAAGGATACAGACAAAGAACGTACATCATCTGAATATACGAATCAGGAGCATGAAGAACATTTGACCGGCTTAAAAGTACTTCTCGCAGAAGATAATCCCATAAACCAGAAGCTCGCATGGACATTGCTGACGAAAAAAGGTGTTGATGTGAAAACAGTCAATAATGGTAAAGAAGCAGTTGGCCTGTACAGAGAAAAAGAGTTTGATCTGATCTTAATGGATGTTCAGATGCCGGTTATGGATGGATTTAATGCAACAGCGGAAATTCGAAGACTGGAAAAGGAGAAGAGTACACATATACCGATAATTGCTATGACTGCACATGCAATGAAAGGCGACAGAGATAAATGCATTCGTGCAGGCATGGATGATTATATAGCCAAGCCGATGAAAGCAGGGGAATTATATGGTACAATAAAAAAATATATAAGTGATAATGTGTTGCATGCTGACCTGTCAGTAAAGGATATAGAAACAACTATTGATGATAATACCATAGAATCTGTAGATTTAAACAGCGCTCTTGAAACGTTTGACAATGACAGGGATCTTCTTTTTGGTTTATCAAAGGAATTTTTCGGATCGTGCGGAGAGCAGATTAAAGAGCTTCAGGATTTAATTGAAAGAGGAGATGCCTATCAATTGGAACGTTCCGCACACAGGATCAAGGGAGCACTTGGTAATTTTGGAATGAAAAAAGCGTACAGATTAGCTTATGATATAGAAAAACAGGGGAAAAGCAACAAGATTGAGGGGGCAGAAAGGATCCTCCTTGAGCTTGAAAAAGAGATCACTCTGGGAAAAGAATTTTTTAATAAGGAATTAGTATAAGGCGCAAAATGAAAATACTTATAGCTGAAGACGATCCTGTCTCCAGAAAAGTTCTTGTAACCATTCTTGAAAAAAGGGGATACGAGGTTCTGTCTGTACAGGATGGTGAAAGTGCATGGGAAATACTTAAACGGTATGATGCACCACAACTTGTTATACTTGACTGGATGATGCCGGGAAAGGACGGAACTGAAGTTTGCAGATTGACAAGAGCGTCTGCCAAGGATAAGTATGTTTATATAATTCTGCTTACAGGTAAGGGTAGAAAGATAGATGTTATAGAGGGGCTTGATGCTGGTGCTGATGATTATGTAACAAAACCTTTTAATGCAGGAGAATTAATTGCAAGAGTGAAAGTAGGTGAAAGGGTAGTAGGCCTTCAGAATCGTCTTAACGAACATGTTGAAAAATTGCAGGATGCCCTTGATAACGTTGAAACCCTGCAGGGGCTTTTACCTATTTGTTCGTACTGTCACAAAATAAGGGATGACAAAAATTATTGGATGAGCGTTGAAACCTACATTTCGGAACATTCGGAAGCGAAATTCAGCCACAGTATCTGCCCTGATTGCATGGCAAAATATGTTAAACCTGAGATTGAGAAATTAGACAATGGAAAATAGGCTTGATTGCAGAAAATGCATGCATTTTTACATTACCTGGGATGATTCTTATCCTTTCGGATGCAGAGCTTTCGGTATTAAATCAAGGCAGATACCTTCAATGGTAGTTTCACTCCATTCGGGTTATAGATGCAGGATGTTTAAAAACAAAAACAGTTTTCACACAGAGGCCAAACATGGATGAAGAAAAGAATGCAAAATTAGAAGAATATCTGAGCCAGGTTACAGACATACCTACTCTTCCCCATATTGTGATAAAATTGTTTAATAAAATACATGATCCTGAACCTGATATAGAAGAGCTTGCGGATCTGATTATGAGTGATCAGGTTTTGACAACAAGAATGATTCGTATGGTAAATTCAGCATTCTGGGGTTTAAGCCGTGAAGTGAATTCTGTTAAGGAAGCAATTGTTTTTTTAGGCCTTAGGGAAATAACTAATCTTATATATTCAGTAAGCCTTGCAAATACATTTGAACGCGACACTCCGTTGTTAAAGAGGGTGCGTTTTTGGGAACATTCTCTCGGGTGCGCGCTTATAAGCAAAGAGATTGCAACGCGTTTTCATTTTCAGGACAGAGAGCTTGCATATCTTGCAGGGCTTGTTCATGATATAGGTGAAGTAATTATTGCTGTTCAATTCGGCAAGGAGTTTGAAAAAGTGGTAGAAATTGTTCTTGACAGGCATGCAACATTTTATGATGCTGAAGACATTGTGCTTGGAATAAACCATACGGATTTCGGGGCATGGCTTGTTAAGGACTGGAGGCTTCCGTCCATTCTGTCAGATGTTGTAAGTTTTCATCATAAACCTCTTGAAGCCACTGAACATAAAATTTTAGTTGCAATCGTTCGTCTTGCTGATCTTATCTGCCTTTATCATCAGCTTGATTTCGGTTACAGTGAAGGTGAAGATATAATGCCTGAAATTGTTGATTTGTGGCATTTTCTGGGTACAAAATCAAAATATATAGCTGATATTGAACTAACACAATTCCTTGCTGAGCTAAATGAAAATATAGAAGATGTTAAAAGCAGTGTGGATTCCATGTACGGGCAGAATGAAACGGTTTCATGATAACTATTTGCGGATTAATGAGATTTATCAGAATTTTATAATCCCCCTCTTACCCTAATCTGTCCTGAAAAAAGCGGCCTCCGAGAATACGGAGGCCGCTCATGTACGTGAGAAATTTAATATCTCTTACCTCGCCAACTGCAGGCATGCAGTATAGATATTGTCAAATATTTTGGCAATTTTATCTTCGGGGACAGAAGAGAAGGCAATTCTAATCAGGCTGCCCAGTGCAATAACTCCAGTATCAAAATCATTTAACAGTTTTTGTCTCAATTTTTCCGCATCAATACCTTCTTTCAGCTCAATGCATAAGAAATATCCGGAATTGAACGGGAGAGGAGAGAAATATCTTGAATACATTTTTTTGTTTTCATCCAGTATTGAGCACACTTTCATGTATCGGTGGTTTAGAATATCTTTTTTATTTGATTTTTCATTATCATAGTTTCCGGAATTAAGTGCCGTAAGCAGCAGGCTTTGAGACAGGCGCGAAGAGTTGGAAATTGTACTTCTTATAGCGCCTGAAGCTTTTTCTTCCAAAGCAGCACATGCATTTTTTGAAATATTTTTACCTGAGAAAGTAATGAATCCGACTCTGAACCCCCATGCAAAATCTTCTTTTGTTGCACCATCAATTTTTACAGCAAGTATGTTTTCATGCAAACCTGCAATACGGGAGAAGATTGATTCCCGCAGGATATTTTTTTTATAAATGAGTCCAAAATATGCATCGTCGCATATTATAAGGATTTTATTGCCTCTTTCAGCGCTGTTTTTGATTACTTCAGCGATACGGCCTGCTTCTTCATCGGTAATTGTGTATCCTGTAGGATTGTGGGGGAAGTTTAAAAGAATAATCTGTTTTCCCTGCTGTTCTTTAAGCCTTTGGTCAAGGCCTGCTACATTGTAACCACCCTGGGAAAAAATAGGATAAGATTCTATTCTGCCTTGATAAGCTTGTTCAAAAATAAGTTTGTAATTGCCCCAGAATATATCTGTCAAGATAATTTTGTCGCCTGGGTTTATAAAAAGAAAAGATGTAATTGTAAGCCCGTGTGTGAGCCCGCTTGTTACAAGGGGCTTTGATATTGTCTGTCCGCTGAGAGACGGGTTTTTTTTGAAGATAAGCTGCTGCCATTTTTCCCTGAGTTCCGGTATCCCCGAACTCGGAGCGTAAGGGAAAGCATCAGCCGGTTTGATATTCAGCATGGATTCGATTGCCGAAAGGCGCATGGGCTGTCCGTCATCATCAATACTAATGCCTATTGTTGCATTCAGTTCTTTCCCTCTGGCTTCTGCGGATTGTTTGATAAGCCCTTTTTTTGGGAAAAATATTCCTTTGCCCCGTTCGGATAAAAGGGAATAGGCTGCAGGATAGTCTAATTTCAGTATTTTGTTAAGTTTTTCTGCCTGGTCATTGATAATATAATTCATTAATAACTCCTACTTAACGTAACCTTTTTTAACAAGAAGTTCAGCAAGAAGCAGAGCACCGCCTGCAGCTCCTCTGATAGTATTATGAGAAAGGCATGCAAATTTCCAGTCCAGAACAGTATCCCGGCGAAATCGTCCTACACTTATTCCCATACCATTGAACAAATCCCGGTCTAAAGATGTCTGCGGCCTGTCGTTTTCGGTAAAGTATTTTAAAAAGTGCTCCGGAGCTGAAGGAAGATTCAATTCATCAATCGGAGATATGAATTCCTCAATAGCCTGAATACACTCCTGCAGAGTGGGTGTCTCTTTGAATCGTACACTGACAGATGCCATATGTCCGTCTGAAACCGGAACTCTCATACATGTGGCAGAGATAGCAGGTTCGGTTGCAGGCTCAATGAGGCCGTTGACAATTTTACCCCATATTCTCAATGGCTCTTTTTCAGACTTTTCTTCTTCTCCCGGAATAAACGGGATAACATTGTCAATGATTTCCGGCATTGTCTCAAATGTTTTTCCTGCTCCGGAGATCGCCTGATATGTTGAGACAACGACTTCTTCAGGGCCGAAGTGTTTAAGCGCTTCAAGCACAGGCATGTAGGATTGAATGGAA
The DNA here is from genome assembly GCA_021158245.1 of bacterium. Classification (NCBI taxonomy): domain Bacteria; species bacterium. The sequence goes on from JAGGVB010000091.1 coordinate 24,303, forward strand.
CAGTTTGGTTTAACAACGATGCATCCTGTTGTCCATCCCCTGTTTTTTCTTTGGGTTTCGATAAGCTGAGTGTGGCGGCTGTTTATTTCAGGCAGAATCATAGGTATGTCAGATGTCCACCTGTTGGCTGAATTGTTTGAAATAACCGCACATCCTGCTGCAGCATAGTTCTCTTCAATTTTTTTTATTTCCCCTTTTTCCATGTTCAGCGCGGAGAACACAATTCTGACATTAGATGAAATTTTTTCCATGTCCTTTTCAACGTTCATTACAGTCATGGATTCAATATCAGGGAGAAAGTGTCCGTTGCCTGTATGTTTGTTTCTGACTGCTTCTGAAAATATTTTCCCTGCTGAATTTGCAGATGCTGCAACTGCTTTTATTTCAAACCAGGGATGTCCCTCCATAAGCTTTATAAATTTCTGCCCTACCATACCGGTAGCACCCAATACAGCTACAGGGATTTTCTCTTCTGCCTGTTGGAAATTTTTCAACATTTTACTTTACCGCCGCTTTATTTTAAATAATTGTATAATATAAAAAATATTTACGCCTATGTAAAGAGTGATTTTCATTAACGTCATTTTTTAACGGAAATTTTCAGATGCCGGAGAAAAAATCCTCAATTCTGTCATTTCGATTCTGCCGCAGGCAGAAGAGAAATCTTCTGTTTTATCATATTTTAAGATTTCTCAGTCGCTGTTGCTCCTTCGAAATGACATTTTGCTAAATTTGTCATGCCCGTGAAAACGGGCATCCAGAGGTGGGTGGGGTGATTGCAGGGAATCCCACCTCCTCTCCTGGATTCCCGATAGTCCCGATTCTGATTATCATAGTTTTTTATTAAAGGAAATCGGGACGGGAAAGTTTATTAAGAAAAAAGTCAAGAGAAAATACTATCCCATTAACAAAAATTATCATTTTTGTTTTCTGCTTTTGGGGTCACTTTATTAAAGATATGGTGTAGTATTTTTTATTACGTGTTTTAATACTATTTTCTTGTATTGTAACCCTAATGCACGATATATAACTGATTTTTGATTCAGTACTCTTGTACCATTTCTGACAAGAGAGATATAACTCATTACCAATTTACGGATCCAGTAATCATGCTCCAAACTGTGAAATACTTTTCTAAGAAGGTTTGAACGCAGGAGTAGACATAATTTATTGGCGTCGATCCTGTCTGTCTTGGACCCTTCGCTCAGTAAAGCATTACGATATGGATCGCATATTAATATGCGTCTGAATTCCCCACGTAATTTAACAAATAACCAATGTGTGGAAGTGGCCTCCTCTATTGTTAGTATCTTTTTCTCTTGAAACCGTTCAAAGTATTTAAATAAATTTTTTATATTCGATACGTTAGGTCTCCTGCTATTTGAACGCATATGGGCTATTGCTACTGTTTCCTGAGAGCAGTCAATTGCAAAATAATGATCGTAAACTGTTTCCGGTAAAAATTCTTGTTCCTTTAATGAAATTTTTGTATTTTTTTTTGATATTTGCATTAGGGGCTACTTTCTGTGTTTTTTTAAATTTACACTACAAGTTAACAATTTTTTAACTTGTAGGGAAAAAGTGAGCCCCTTTTTTCTTGATTTACCTACACCTCCCGAAGCACCACAGGTGTCGGAGATTTTCAGATGCCGGATAAAAAAGTTTTATATTAACTTTTAGAAAAACGAGAATAAAAAGATGAGTGTAAGAATTTTTATTTCAGGATCAATATCTATAAAAAGGTTGCCAAATTATGGTTTCAGATTTATAGATCAAATTATTTCAAATAATTTTGAAATATTGGTTGATAATGCATGTGATACTATCAACAATTTCACGGATAAAAATTAATATTTCCAAAACTGTGGAGGTATGTAATGTTAGAAAAACTATTCCATCTGAAAGAAAAGGGGGTAAGTGTTAAGATTGAAGTTTTTGGCGGGCTTACAACGTTTCTCACAATGGCCTATATTATTTTTGTAAATCCTGCAGTTCTCTCAACTGATTTTGCAGGTAATGCCACTGGCCTGTCATTTGATGCTGCTCTTGTGGGAACATGCCTTGCTGCTGCGGTAGCAACATTTATCATGGGAGTTTATGCAAATTTCCCCATTGCCCAGGCTCCGGGAATGGGAGAAAACTTCTTTTTTGTAACAGTTGTAATGGCACTCGGTGCAAGAGGTATAACAAATTCGTGGCAGGTTGCTCTCGGTATTGTATTTATTTCCGGAATTATTTTTCTGCTTCTGTCCCTTCTTAAATTCCGTAAAGCAATTATTGATGCAATAAGCCCCAGCATGAAAAACGGAATTGCAGTCGGCATAGGATTTTTTATTGCTTTTATAGGTTTGCGCAACGGAGGGATCATTGTAAAATCTCCGGGCACTGCAGTTGCATTTAATTCACATATTCTTCAGGCAAATGTTTTAATCTTTCTTTTTGGACTTCTTTTAACTGCAGTTCTGCATACAAGAAGGGTAAAAGGCGCTATATTGTGGGGTATCGTGGCAACAACAGTTATTGCTCTTGCTGTTGGTAAAGTGCATTTCGAAGGAGTGTTCGGGCTTCCCCATGATCAGGCATTTTTCAAAATGGATATTGTCGGAGCTCTTAAGTTCAGCCTTGTGCCGTTTATAGTAATTTTTCTTTTTATGGATATGTTTGATACTGTAGGAACAATTGTCGGAGTATCGGAACAGGCAGGGCTTATAAAAGATAATACTCTGCCCGGCGGGAACAGGGCTCTTATATCAGATGCAGTTGGAACAGTTATAGGTTCATGTTCAGGTACCAGTACTGTAACCTCTTTTATTGAGAGCGCTGTGGGCGTGGAGTACGGAGCGAGAACAGGGTTAAGCAGTGTTGTTGTTGCCATACTTTTTCTGCTTGCACTCTTTATTAATCCGATTATTGGTATGATTGGCAGGTATTCGCCGATTACTGCACCTGCTCTTGTAATAGTCGGATCTCTTATGATGAGAAATGTAAGAAAAATAGAATGGGATGATTTTTCCGAAGCAATACCCGCATTTCTGATTATGATTGGCATTCCTATGAGCTACTCCATTGCAGACGGAATGGCAATGGGATTTATTGCTTATCCTGTGATAAAGATTTTTTCAGGAAAAGCCAGGGAAGTTCACTGGCTTATATGTGCAGTGGCAGTTCTGTTTATTTTAAGGTATGTGCTGTTTACAGTTTAGGCAGGTTTTAACATTAAAAAAAATTAAAAGTAGAGCAAATTTGCAAGTTTGCTCTACTTTTTTTGGATGTCAGTATTGATTTTTTTGAGAAAAAATACTTGCATTTTTAAGAAATCATTGTAAATTTAGTCGTGTCTAACTTTGTTATGTGAAACTAACTAATTAAGGTTCTGTAATGAAAAGCAACCTTTCGCCCAATATGGAAGACTATTTAAAAACAGTTCATACTCTGCAGCTTGAAAAAGGAGCTGTAAGGATTAAAGATATTGCATCAAGAATGGGAATATCAATGCCGAGTGTCTCTTCTGCTATGAAAAATTTAATCAATCAGGGCTTTGTGTGCCACCCCCGCTATGATCTGGTGAAACTAACAACAGAGGGGGTGTTCCTTGCAGAACAACTTGAGAGAAGATTTATTATTATTAAATCGTTTTTATCGGATATTTTAAAAATTGATCTGGAAATTGCTGAGAAAGATACATGCCAGATTGAACACAGAATCAGTCCGGAGACTGTAAAACAGATGGAAAATTTCCTTAAATTAAAAAAAATATAGTTCATGATATAATTGATGACAGGAATCAGAAGAAATGGATTTAATTACACTGGAACAGGCAGAAAAGAACACTGAGTGGACTGTTAAAAAAATAGACGGCGGAGTAACGGTAAGGCGTAGGCTGAACCAGATGGGTATTCACCTCGGCGATGTGGTAGTAGTCAGAAGAAGCGGTATTATGGGCGGTCCCCTTCTTGTTGAAGTACACGGAAGCGAAGTTGCAATCGGCAGGGGAATGGCAAAAAAAATTATTGTGAGTAGAGAATGATGGATTTAAACAATAAATCAGATCAAGAGTTTGATTTTAATATTGTTCTTGTGGGACAGCCGAACTGCGGTAAGAGTACTATTTTTAATGAGGTAGCAGGTTATCGTTCCATATCTTCAAATTTCCCGGGTGCAACAATCCAATATACAAAAAGTAGAGTAAGGGTAGGCGGTGAAGTATGCGCGCTTGTGGATCTTCCGGGGATATATTCTCTTTCCTCCTTTGATGAAGCAGAAAGAGTCAGTCAGCAGTATCTCATAAATGGGCCTGTTGATGTTATTGTAAACGTAATAGATGCTTCCCTTCTCGGCCGAAGCCTTGAACTGACTTTGCAGCTTCTTGATCTTAAAATTCCCATGGTAGTATGCCTTAACATGATAGATGAGGCCGAGAAAAAGGGTATATTTATTGATACTTCCGAATTGTCAAAAAAATTGGGAGTGGTTGTTGTTACAACAGTTGCTTCAAGAGGCAGGGGTATAGATAATCTTTTCAAAAGTGTAGTTGAAACAGCGGAGAAAGGTACTACCGGGAATATAATTAAAAACAGCAGGGATGTTGAAATAATAATTGCAAAGCTTGCAGGAATACTTAAAGACAGCCTTGATTCTTCTCTGCCTTTTCTCGGAAGGCTTCTTGCTGTAAAATTACTTGAGAATGATCCTTTTTTTGTTGATTACATAAATCAATCTCATCCCGAGTTAACAAAAGCCATTGAGGATTTTCAGAAGGAACTTTCCAGAACGCATGGACGGCCTTCAGATGCAGTTATGAACGGTGAGCGTCATGCATTATCCCTGACACTATTCGAGGAAGTAACACGTCTTGGCAAACCGAAAAAAGACTGGCGAAAGAGTGTTGACAAAGTATTGATGCATAATGTGTGGGGATATTTTTTCCTGGTTTTGTTTTTATTTATTTTTTTTAACACAATATTCCGGTTTGGAGCTCTTATAGAAGCGCCGATGATGGCACTTGTTGAACAGGGAGTAAAAGAAACAGCCAGGATGTTCGGCTCAGGCTCTATGGCCGCAATGGTATCCGGCGCTGTAATTAATGGCTTTGGCGGAGGCCTTGCAATTATACTTCCATACCTTTTTCCGTTTTTGTTCGGCCTTGCACTTCTTGAGGACATTGGTTACCTGCCCCGTGTTGCATTCCTGATGGATGCTTTTATGCATAAAATCGGGCTGCACGGAAAAGCAGTAATACCTGCTGTAATAGGTTATGGCTGCAATGTTCCTGCAATTATGGCTACAAGGATTCTTGAATCGCCGAGAGACAGATTTATAGCAAGTTTAATTGCAGCAATGGTTCCGTGTGCAGCAAGAATGACTATTATAATGGGGCTTGTTGGATTTTATCTCGGAGGTACTGCTGCAATGCTGATTTATCTTCTTAACCTAATTGTAATCAGTATTTCAGGTAGAGTACTTTCAAAGCTTCTGCCTGAGGTAACTCCGGGTATGCTGCTTGAGATACCTCAGTATCAGATTCCGAGAATAGAAACTCTTTTGCAGAAAACGTGGCTGCGATTAAAGGAATTTATTTTTATTGCATGGCCCCTTCTTGTAGGCGGAAGTATTATTCTGGGTTTTATTGAATATTTTAATTTCAGTATGCTTATAAATAAAATGTTATCCCCCATTACATGGATTCTCGGGCTTCCTTCTCAAACAGGAATAACATTGATATTCGGTGTGTTCAAAAAAGAGCTTTCAATGCTTATGCTTTTTCAGGCAATGGGAACCCGGGATCTGCTTACAGTTATGACTTATGGGCAGATACTTGTGTTTACTGTTTTTATTGTGTTCTATGTTCCCTGTGTTGCAACAATAGGAGCGCTATATAAAGCAATCGGCTCTAAGCGTATGATTTTGATAACTGTTTTTACTTTCATTCTTGCTCTTGTAATAGGATTCCTTACCCGTGTCCTTACGTGGGTTGTGTGGTAAAATATTTATTTAGTTGTATTGGTTTTAAAAAAATATTACTTACTATTACAAGGTCGCGTGACAATCTTATAGACGAAAAGGCGATTAAATTTTTGTTAGAAATATTTAGGAAGTTACTATTTATGTCATTCCTGCGGAAGCAGGAATCCAGAAAAGTCTGTAAAAATAGAGATGAAGATATATTATGTTTACATATTGGCAAGTAAGAGGAATGGAACACTTTACATAGGAGTAACTAACAATCTTGCCAGAAGAGTGTATGAACACAAGGAAAACAAAGTTTCTGGATTTACATCAAAATATAATGTGCATAAACTTGTTTATTTTGAAGAAAGTTTTGATATTACTAGTGCGATAAATCGGGAGAAGCAGCTTAAGAAGTGGAAGAGAAAGTGGAAATTAGAATTAATAGAGAAGTATAACCCAAATTGGAAGGATTTGTACGAAGATATAAAATAACTGGATGCCTGCTTTCGCAGGCATGACAAGTTGGGGTATATAACGGAAAAGTCCCATGAAAGAAGCAAAATTATATAAAAAAAATTCTGACGGATCTGTTACGTGTCTGACATGTGCGCATAAGTGCAGAATTGCTGGTGGAAAGAGGGGAATCTGCAGAGTCAGGGAAAACAGAGATTCCCGCTTGTACACCTTAGTATATGGCAATCCTGTTGCCACGCATATTGATCCAATTGAGAAAAAACCGCTGTTTCATTTTCTCCCTGGTTCTTCTGCTTTTTCTATTGCAACTGTGGGATGCAATATGCACTGCTTAAACTGCCAGAATGCTGATATATCTCAGGCAGGGCCTGAACCAGGCAGTGGATTTTCCGATGTTCCTCCGGAAGATATTGTAAACTCTGCTCTGCAGAGAGGGTGCGGCGCAATTGCTTACACATATACCGAACCTGCAATATTTTTTGATTATGCATATGATATTTCCCTGCTTGCACATAAAGAAGGGATAAAAAATATTTTTATTACCAACGGATTCTGGTCAGAAGAAGCATTAAAAGAGATAGCACCGTTTATGCACGGTGCAAATGTTGACCTCAAGTTTTTCAAAGATGAAATGTATAAAAAGATATGCGGCGCAAGTCTTAAACCTGTCCTTGATACAATCATAAGAATGAAAGAATTCGGTGTGTGGGTGGAACTTACTACCCTTATTATCCCCGGACTGAATGATTCTGCTGAAGAACTTAAAAAGATTGCAGAATTCATAGTATCAGTTGATAAATCAATCCCCTGGCACATAAGCAGATTTTATCCCACATACAAAATGAATGATATTCCTCCCACTCCTGCTGATACACTTAAGAATGCCAGGGAGATCGGGTTTGAGGCAGGGCTCAGATTTGTTTATACGGGAAATATCCCCGGAGACACAGGAGAGAATACATTCTGCCCTTCGTGCGGAAGAGAACTTATTTCAAGGTACGGATTTTCTGTCGGAAATATTAATATTGAACATGGAAAATGCAGATGGTGCGGAGAAAAAATTGAAGGGGTGTGGGGAAAGTGATTATAGATGTTATTTTACTGAAAAATCAATAACAGATTAATCCGGAAAAAAGAGGAAAGTAAAAATGGAACAGAGAAGAAGAGAGAAATCAAGAGCAGGTTCGGTTATAGTGGGGTTTTTTATAGGTGTTCTTTTTACCGTATTTGTAATGTTTCTGTTTATAAGATATGCCATGGCTCATCCGAAAACAGTACTGGTTCATGCAGGCAGGATAGGAGTTCAGCAGATAGCTGTAAAAACAGTTGAATCAGTGCCAAAGGAGTATCTCGGCAGAAAACAGGATGAGATTGCTGCAAGTGTGCAGAATTTTGCAGATGCCTTATCCAAAAATAAAATTTCTCAGGAACAGATGAGAATGCTTGCA
>JAGGVB010000092.1 GCA_021158245.1 bacterium
TATTTTTGATGAATTAACAAAAAGTGACGTATCTTCTGTTGAAATCGTAAGAACATTGCTGCTCGAAAAAGTAGAGTCCTTGCTCAAATAAAACACATAAGAGATGGAATCTCCCACATCCACATTTTGAGAAGAATGCCAGGTAAAGTTAATTGTGTTATTATTGCCTGACAGGATATACCCGTCTGCCGGTTCTATCAAAGAAAATTCCCCTGGCGGATCAGATACAGGGACAACTGTTATTCTTAAAATCGTGGAATCACTAAGCATGTACGGATCTGTGACTTTAAATACTACATCTTCCGTACCATTCCAGTTTGCATCAGGGCATACCCTGACTTCAAGTTTTTCCTTATCATTTTCTGCAGTAAAATGCGAATTCGGAGTAGAAAATTTCAAATTACCCATTGAATCATTTAAATCTTGAACATACTTGTAGAGTTTAAAATATGAGTACCTTATTGTATCATCCTCCAAAATAGCAACATTAGGCATTGCTGATACTTTTGGAGGAAAGATAGATGTTGTCGAAAAATGCGCTTTTAAATTGACAGGTTGATATAAATTAACACTAACAGGATTATCTGTTCCGTCATAAAATCCGGACCATCCTGTAAACGTAAAGTTTGTGTCAGCAGGTACAGCAAGAACAATAACTGTAGTAGTACTGTCATGCCACTGGCCTTGAGGATCATAATTAATTGTACCACCGTAATGCGGAGAAGTTTGTGCATTGAGAAGGAACTGTTTATGCCATACTGCCTGTTCTGTAACCGGCCCGTTAACAGTTATTGTAATCTGTGTTCTGGAGTCAGAAACTGCTCCGTATCCGGACCCTTTCCACTCAATAAAGCGGCATCTTCTGTTGCTGCTGTCAGATAATGCTATACTGTCAATACTTACGACAGCACTATTCCCCTTAAAATACCATCCCGTTCCTTTTACAGTCTCATTGTTAAAATCAGACATCACTTTCACTGCATATTTTTCTTTATAAACTGATCTAAATGTTATCTTTCCCTGAGGAATTTGAATCTCCTGTTCTCTGCCGCCCCCCTGCTGCCAATGATCAAACACATACTGGGTATCTTCCGATACTGATTGAGTTTCAACACCTTCCAATGTATGTTTTTCTCCGGGAAGCCAGTAAAAAACTCTAGGAGCTTTGTAGGTTTTTCCATCAGTTTTAAAAAGAAGCCCTTCCGGATCTGTTTCTATTCGCACATCTCCCAGTTTGAAATGAGCTGTGAGATTAAAAGTTGTATCAACGGAAAAGATAAACGGATTTGCACTAGATTCCATATCTCCTGACCACCGGACAAATCCATAACCACTATCTGCATTTCCCGTTGCTAAAAGTTGAATTTCTTCGCCTTTTGCCCACCATCCCCCTTGATTTGATATAGGATAAACACTTCCCATTCCCGGCGGATCAATGGAGATTCTATTCCAGAACTCAAGCCGCCAAATTGCTTTTTCAGTAACAGGGCTTTTAATGGTAATATGAGGGCTGACGGTACTGCCGGAATATGATTCTGAACCTGTACCCTTCCACTTCCAGAAATGATAACGTCTTGTTTGATCTACTGCTTCGATTGTATCAACTGTAATGATTGCAGTACTATCTGCATCGTACCATCCCTGGCCTGTTGCATTACCCTTCTCTGTATCAACAGTAAGAAAATATTGAGTCTTCCATTTTGCAGTCTCAATAACAGGATTATATACAATAAGATTATAGGAAAGATTCATACCAGTAAACGAACCTTGCCCGGAACCTTGCCACCCTTCAAAAACAAACCTTTCACCTTTTATCCCTGCAATAAGAGATGAATCTAGAGAGCACTCTGCATTTGAGCCTTCCTGGTACCAGCCCTCTCCATTAATTTCACCATGTTCCGTTGAAATCTGCACATAAAACTCTGTCTTCCAATTGACTTTCTCTTTTATTGCGTCATGCATTATTACTGTTGTTGATGTATCTTCTCCGGAATAGGAACCACTCCCTGTACCTGTCCACGAAATGAATTTTCTTCTCTCTTCCTTAGCTATCTCCATATGAGCCGGAACAGCAATAGTTACCGTGTCGTCCTCATCATACCAGAGATTCTTATCGTATTCGTCTATATTTGTAATAACTTCAAGCTTGTGTTGAATTTTCCAAACCACTTTCTCGGTTATATTGGAATGCAGTTGTATTCTCACTTTACGGGAGGGCCCTGTATAAGAACCTTCACCTTCACCTACCCATCCAGCAAACTCATATTTTGTAGTCCCTTCAGCATCTAGTATTTCTTCTTCCATAGAAATATCAACAAAGGTTCCAGGATAATACCATGTATCAGAATTTATTATGCCTCCAGCTTCACTTTTGTCAATAAAAAGTTGATATCTTCTAATCGGGATTCCAATATCAGACCTGCTGCCGTCAGGATCGGGCGGTGCATCAGGATAACCTGCATCAATACACGGAGAGCCCTTTTTTAGAGTAAAATTGTGATTTTCAGGATCTACAAATTGAGGGTCAACCGTAACAAGCCCCTCACCGTAGCCTCCTTTCTCAACACAATTGTAGTAACTATCTGCTTTTGAATCAGGCGGATTACTTCGGTACTTATTATTATAAAGATCAGGAGTCCATGAACTGTGTCCCGTATTATGCCAGAGGATACAGTTTATTATCATAGGAGGATCATGCAGATGAGTATGCATAATCATCTCAACGCCCTTGGAACGATCTTCAGAATTGTCAGGGATATGAAAATTATTATACAGTATATTCTGATAAAAAAGAGTTTCGGAATTTCTAAGCTGTACAGCACCGCATACGGCATGGTTTTCGTACATAATATTATGCTCAATAATCGGATCATAACCCGGCACATTATGGCTGGCATATATATATGAATCATCTTCATTTAAAGCATAAACTGCAATAGCAGCCCCGCCTTTTGCATGATTCCCATAAATAATGTTGTTTCGGATTATTGAAAGCCACGATCTTGTTCTTATTCCTCCTCCGGAAATCTTATCACCCCAATACTGCCATTCTACTCCCCTTGTAAAGCCCGAACTCCTTATTGTAAATCCATCCAAAAGGGTTAAATGCTGCATATCAACACCCCTTTGGCCGCGGCCTTCACTGCCGACCCATCCCTGAATTATAGTCTCATGCATAGCAGAATCACGCTGCGTAATTCTTGTTTCATCACCGTTAAAACCTCCGAACAGCATAACACCCTGCTTTATAATAACCACGCTTCGCGGATTTTTTGGACTTGAATATAATCCTTTTGCAACCCATACCCATCCTTCCAGCCCTTTATCTGAAAGGTAGTTTACCGCGTCCTGAATGTCTGTAAAAGCATTTTCCCAGGAACTGCCGTCTTCATTTCCCGTAGCATTTTTATCAACATAAACAATCGGATAACCATCTTCCTGTTTTAAAAGTACTTCCATTATTTCATCTTTTGCCTGAAGCCGTGTAGCAACTCCCCCCCAGAATATACTTTTCGCTTTTTCTTTTACTCTATCCCATTTTGATTCAAAAGTTTTTCCTTTCCAGATATGATTATCTGATCCATGCAATTGAGATGTTGTAAACAGCAGGACAGAGACAAGTACAATCCGCATATATTCTTTTATCTGCTTCAAAAAAAGCTCCTTTAACGTATTAGCTGAATTTTTTGTACAAAATCATTTTCATCAATGCTGAATCTCGCAAAATATATACCGGACATAACATTATCACCATTTGAATTTTTACCGTCCCATATGACAGAATGCCACCCCTGTTGATCTATTCCGTCAAAAAGTACCACAATTTCTCTTCCAAGAATATCATAAACTTTGATTAAAACCCGGCTTTGTCTAAGAAGAACATAATTAATATTACATGTGCTGTTAAAAGGATTCGGATATACATAAACACATGGCTGATCAATATTCTTATTCTTTTCTTCTTCTACTGCCGAATAATTATTTTCAATAGAGGCGTGAAAACCATTTACAAAAGCATCATCAATTTTAATATAAGAAGACCCCGAATTTTTCGATTTAATCTTAATATTTAAAATAGGGCTGTCCCCTGAGTTATTTTCTTCATCCCTCAGGCAAAAAGCTATTACAGCTTTGCCTCTGTCTGCTGAAATATTTGTTTGGAATGTCAGTAATGGTACTGCAGGCGAAATATGAATTATTTTTGAAGAATGGGGATTAAACTCCAACGACACTTTTGAAGATAGCAGGCCCGCACCCTTGATATACACAGGTACTATGTAATATCCGTCTTCTTTATAATTCTTCTGCTGTGAGCCAAGAGAAACCGAGTACAGGCCTGAAAGGCCCTGATTATTCCAGCCGCCCTTAACATCTCCTTTTACTGCAGCATAAATAACTTCTGCACTTGTATCTTTTGTTAATGAATTCAACTGCACTGAAGGAGGATTAAAAACCCATCTGCCTATAAGACTGTTTGCAGTATCAATGCCTACAACATGATTAAGAATTTCCAAAGCATCATTAATAGTGACAAGACTATCACCATCCACATCTGCCGCTTGCTTTTCCATATATCCCAAAGTATCAATCCCCATGGCATAGCGTGCAGTTAAAGCAGCATCAAAAGCTGATATTTCCGTATCCGTATTATCCTTAAAAGGAGTGATTCTGACTGCAGTTGTCTCTATCGGCACACTCATCATATATCGTCCGTTATCATCAGAAAATACATTATTCTCAATACTTTGATCACTTTGCATGTATACATTGCTTACCGGCAATCCTGAAGAAAAATAAACTACTTCTCCTGATATCTCTCTATAGGAACGCGGTTTAAGAATAAAAGTTTCCGTAGAATCTATAAGCCCGGAAGAAAAAGCTATAATTAAAGATGAATCCGCATTACCCATGAATACCGAGTCAATAAACGCTATTCCCATAGTATCAGTATAGACTTTACTGCTGCCTGCCAAAACAGCATCGCCTTCCTTAACACGGAACTGAACAGGGACATTTCCCACTCCCTTTCCGAATCCATCTGTTATTTTTACCTTAATCGAATCTCTTATAAATTTACCCGTATATTCCTCAAATTCTTTTTTCCCCGATGGATTAAGGTAAAGAGGAAGGGTCATAAATGCGTCAAAAAATATGTCTGTCATGTGCAGATAACCCTTGCGATTCGGATGTGTACCATCAGGAGACAGCATAGTTTTAATATCAAATGTTGAATATTGATCAACAAGTTTTAAGATACCTGGAGGGATAGTCGCCAGTTCTCCCCTGTTTGCAGCTTCCACAATCTGGCTCACTGCTTCATTAAATTCTCCGATCTGCTGCACATGCCTGCTCCTTTTGGGAATAATTTTGCAGACAAAAATTGTTTGCAGGTCATTTCCTTTTGTTCCGTTATGCCAATTTAAAAGAAACTCAATAAGATGGCCAAGCCTCCCTGATACACTTCTGTTAAAAGTTAATCCTCCGTCGTAGGAATAAGGGATTACTTCTCCGCCCAGCCAAAAATCATTTGTCCCAAGATGAATTACCGCAATTGTAGGCTTGTATCTTGACATATCAGGCCCTACATTAAATGAAGCATTACCGGCTATTCCGGAATAAAAATCTCCAATAACTGCTCCTGATTTATAATGCCCCCTAAACGGATTAATACCTGCTGATCCCACAAGAACTAACGGAAAGCCGATATTTTTCAATCTATAGTACAGTTCATCTCTGAAACCAAGCCCGTCTGGACTTCCTTTCCCAACTGTTATAGAATTACCAAGCAAAATTACCCGGTGTACAAATCCCTCAAAGCTGTATGAGGAAGAGGCTGAAATTAAAAAAAGTATTATAATCAATGCATTTTTATTCCGAACCATCCTGCTGCCTTACAGTAAATTATTCTACAGGGAAAAGGGCAAACTCTTTTTAAAAAAGCCGCCCTTTTAATTTACTGAATTCAACCCTCTTTTGCACTTGTTATTTCATTTTTACCATACGTTTTGTAATAACTTTTCCTGCACATTCCAGCCGATAAATATATATCCCGGTAGAAGCCTCGTTACCGTCATTACCGAGGCCATTCCATTCAACATTATAATATCCTGGAGCCTGATGCTGATCAACAAGAGTAGCGACCTTCTGGCCCATCATATTGTAAACAGACAAGCTGACTCTTCCGGCATCTGATATTTGATAAAATATTTTTGTTCCCGGATTGAACGGATTCGGATAATTCTGCCCCAAAACAAAATTCGTTGGTAAAGGTACTGTAACTCTTACAGGGCCGAATTGCCGCTGTGCATTATTTGCCCCCACGTCAATTATCTTATAATAATAGGTTTGTCCTACTATTATATTCTTATCAAAGAATTCATATAACCGATCTGTACTTGACGGGATAATATCCTCTGTTACCGGAGAGTATTCTCCATTTTCTGTTTTACTTCTATAAACCAGGAATCCTTTATTTCCTTCTTCGTAAACAGTTTCCCAAAATATTCTGATCCGCCTTGATAGTAGATCAAAAGCAGCACCGAAGTCTGCGAACTGGACAGCAACTTTGACAGATACATTCCACTGGAATTGACTGTCATTACTGTAACCTATTTCATCACTTACAATTACTGAAACAATTTGCTGTCCAGTAAAATTGTACGGGAACATATGTTCTAATATTGGGGAATCACTTCCTGTTGAAGTACCATCAATTTTCCAATTATAATGAAGCGGATCCTTATCCGGATCACTTGCATTAACCATAAACGTAATAGTTTGTCCACCAATTATTGACGTATCTCTATCAGATGGGACTGTTGATACAATTACAGGGAACCTGTTTGCCTTTGTGACATGGAGTGAAATAGTGTCTGCATCACATCCGCCCTTACCATCTCTGACACGAAGAATAATTGAATAATTTCCTTCCTGTTCATATGTCGGAGTCCATCTGAATACAGCAGTCATATCCGTCTGTTTTTCTACTTTTGAACCTAATGGCGGAAATAAATTACCCATCTGAAATGAAAGCCCGTCTCCGTCTGGATCAGGATTAGCAACAAGGCCGATTATAAACTCTTCATCTTCCTGAGGGTAGTAATCTGACTTCATATCATCTCTATTCAAAGTAGGCGAAGATGAATTATAAACAGTTTCAAGATTAAATACTACTGTATTCCCTAGAAACGCAGAAATTACAGTCTGTCCGGTTGTTGCTCCGGCCTTGATAAATATTGAAGCAATTCCATTATTGTCGCTTCTCACATAATTTGTTCCGCTAATCGAACCCGGGCCTGATTCTTTATTGAATCTCACAGTCTTATTCGGAACAGGATTACCATATTCATCTATCACTTTGACCCTTAAAGGATCAACAAATAATTTGCCAATCGCACCTTTCTGCAAATCACCTGATTTCAGAAAACCTTCGGAAAATTCCCCATCAAGCTTAACTATTTTCTGTACTTTATTGGACTGGCACAATTCATTAAATACAAAAGGCGATCCGGCCATGTACGGAGCAACTGCCTCAACTGTAATAACACCTGCTGTATCCCCAAGAGTAATTTTGGCAGATGCATAACCTGTTGAACCTGTCTTCTTAATTACACTCTTCAGCCCTTCGATTTTTGCATCCCCCTTCAGGATATTAAAGGTAACTGAAAAATCTGAAACGGGGTTTCCATAATCATCTGTTATTTTCACTTTTAACGGTTCGGGCAGCTGTTCACCAAGATATCCAGTCTGATTATTCCCGGCAACCATTGTTAATTTTCTCGCAGGTCCTGAATTACTTAAAACAGTAAATAATACAGGTTCGCCGGATAGAGTTATTCCCTGAGCTTCTGCTTCAATATAACTTGTATTTCCTGAAATCGTATCAGCAACAAACCATACATTGGCAAGCCCATACTCATTTGTTAATACCGGCATTGATGTCAAAAATGACCCGTTTCCCTGAACTAATGAGTATTTTATTGGTACTCCATACACCGGATATCCTGATATATCAAGGACTTTAACAGATAGAGGAGTATCAAGTTTCCGCCCTGCCTGCCCTCCAAGGTCAACATCTCCTTCAGCGATGATATGAACAGGAGTGCCTTCTTTGCCTTCAATTTTATAGATAACAGGGCTGTTTTCAAGATGGTTCCCCTGCTGATTTCGTGCTGAAACGGTTAATTCATTCTCACCCGGCTGTGGCCCGAGAACTACATGTGCCCATGCATATCCTTCATCATTAGTAACAATAGGCTGATCTTCAATGATCCTGCCTCCGCCCTGAATTATTTCGAACAAAACAGAACTTGAAGCAACGCCGTTATTATTCTGGTCAAGAACCTGAACCATAATAGAATCCTGATAAATAGTCCCGACATTTCCAGTTCTCACTTTATTTTTATCAGAGACAGGCGAAAGCTGTGAAGCATCCGTTGCAAGAAATACAACTTCTACGGTTGACTCAAGGTGGATGTTGTCTTCAACATCATAAGCTGTAATATATTTTTTCCCTGCAGTAAGAGACTGAAGATACCCTAATGTTTTTCCATTAACATCTGTGGGCGCAACAGGGTCATGCATAAAGTTTTTAGATCCTCCTGAAACACTTAAACGTACATGTTTGCCTTGTACAGGATTGCCGTAAGCGTCGGTAAGAGTTACTGCTATCCAGCAGGTATCTGTTTCAAGAGCATAAACCTGCGGAGTTGCTGAAATCTTTGACATTGTACTGCTTACGGAATCAGGTATTAACGAAGCATAAAATTTTACCGGAGATCCTGCAAGAGAAGCAAGCCCGTTTGAAGCTTCTGCTTTAAGTGTATTATTAAGTGTATCAATTTGTACATCAGTACCCAAAATCCATGTAATTTCAGCAATACCGCTCGCCTTATCTACAGTAACAGTTTTTGTAGTTACGCCATTATCATCTAGAGTACCGCCGCCCTTTAGGACAGTAAAAGTAACATCCTCTCCTGCAACACCGTTACCATGTACATCAACAATTTGTACACGAACAGGCTGTTCAAGAGGTTTTCCTGCCACTCCTGTAAATGTAGTATCTGCCGCATGATACGCTGATATCATAGACGCATCTGAAGATTTGGCAGACAACTTGAACACGATTGGAGAATTTGTAAGCTGTCTTTCCCCGTTCGTTGCAGTAACTTCAATAATATTATTATTATTGCCTGCTTCGGGGCCAAGCGTATAAGTAATTCGTGCTATTCCGTCACCGTTTGTAAATCTTGTAACAACCGGATCTAATGTCCCTGAAAAATGGCCTCCCCCATTTTTTATAGCAAATTTAACCGGCTGCGCACTTACAGGATTATTATTGACATCTGTCATTTTTACAACAAGGTCAGGCATCTCTTCACCTACAATACCTGAAGAACTATCACCGCTAATATAATAGAGAAATGCCGCAAACGACTTTGCCGTTATATTAAACCAGGCAGTATCAGGAATTGTATGGAATCCGTTATCCGCCCAGGCTCCGACAATTTTCGGATAGTACCCGTGAATAGCTCCTAATCTTATATTTATACGAGCCACACCGTTAATGTCAGTCTTGGCAATTATTTCTTTACTACCGTCAGGAAACCTGAAACCATTTCCGAAAGTCTTAAATATAACCGGATGGTTATTAACAGGAAGATTCTCATCATCTACAATTCTTACCTTTAGCGGAGTTGTAAGAAGGCTGTCAACATACCCTTTTGTTCCCCCACCCCATGGCATTAACCTGTCGCCTTTGTAAAAAATAGAATCTACAACGACCGTTGTTTGTATACCTGCAACAGAGGCCATTATATTAACGACTGTAGAAGTGTCTGCACAGAATAGCGTATCACTCGCTATTCCTTCACTATTTGTAAATTTCGGCTGAACTCCCACTGAAGCGGAACCTTTTGTTACAGAGAATGTAACCCCTGTCCCTTCAACAGCTTTTCCCTGGTCATTGATTACTTTTACCTTAAGAAAATTCGGATATGTGTGCCCGGAAAAATGCCGCTCTGTTTTTTGTACCATGCTTGTAACTTGTTTAACGAGTCCTGAAGTGACTTTAACCTGGAATAGAACGTCAACTCCCATATACCCCTGAAAAACCGGTTTTATCTGCTGAATTGTATCCTGATCGCCTATTACATAGCGCACAAATGACTTACCTTCCTGATTGGTAGTATCAATGGGATTAACAATAATTCCGTTCCCGCGGGTTACACTCCATGTTACAGGAATATCAGGTGTTATATTGCTGTAAGGATCTTCAAGTATTGCTGAGAACCTGACTGTATCTCCGACAACTCCTGTTTTGGAACCGGGCTCTGCAGGATCAGCATAAATTGACTGAGGTGCAGCCGGTTTCCCTGTTGTCTGGAATGTCACTGTCTGAGCAGTACCATAGGCCCGTGCCAGGACCTCATTAAGCCCTGCTGTTTTGCCGAGAGTCCATTCTGTTGAAGCCTCGCCATTTCCGTCTGTAAATATCGTCCGCACTGTATCCATTCCTGTAGGCACATAGCCTTCATTACTTGTTATAATAAGTTTATCAAGTTTAACATTGTTATGCCCTTTATAGATACGAAGAGTATGAACTTCATTAGCATCAAGCTCCCTGCTGAACCAGTCCCCTGATGAATATTCCTGTATTTTTGACCACCTCCAGTCTGTATCACTTGTGGAATATCCCGAATAATTATGTTTCAAAGCTCCCCACTGGAAATATGGATTCGGAGTACCATCAAGCTCAACAAACATTACACAATTAAATAAATTCTGTGCAACTACACGCCCCCAGAAATAGTACCTTTTTGATTCAGGTACTGTAAATTTATATTCATAATAACAGGATTGTACATCTCCAACACCTGCTATATATGAACCGCGGGAGGCAGAAGGGTGAGATTGGAGTTCCATTATTCCGCTTCCCTTACTCGGTACTGTACCGGGAATCCCCCACTCAGCTTCTATTCTGTAAGGGTCTAAAACCGGTTCCGGTGCAGTTACTTCCCCCCCATCCTGCTTCTTAGTAACAGAAAAATAAACTGGCTTTCCCCTTAATGGATTTCTATTTGCATCCTGCAAAAGTACCGTTAATTTACCAGGTAAAACAGTATTAACTTCAGCTTCTGTCGGTTCCTGTACCGCCTTAGTAAAATCACCGACACTTGTTATTTCTGAATATGTAATAAACGCCTTAACATTATTATTTCTGCCGGAAACTCCGTAAAAACCTGTAAGGAAGAGTCCTGAATACATTGTCCCGTTACCAGACTGAAGTTTTCTCATATCATACAGCGGCTCTGAACCCGCACGTTTGCTGTTAACATAAATTTCAAATTTATTGTATCCGCTGTTAGACCAGTCAAGCACAACACTCAATGTATCATCTGCTTCAGGGAATAAATACTGGCCGCTATTATCCTTTAATACATACGATACTGTATCAATCGCTGAGCCCACATTGCCATTTACCAATGACCAAAGGTGGATCTGGTGCAGGTGTGTATGCACAAAAATAAAATATCCGTCAGCATCAGTTGTAGGACTGTTAAGCATTAGTGCAACTCCGCCGTTTTCTCTCTGGCCCTCAGTAGCTGATGTTACCTGCTCGCCCCATACAACCTCTACTGTGGAAGGATTGGTTCTGCCCTTATAAACTGCAACTGACGTCGGCCAATTTGTTGTATTTGTTATATTTGTAAATTCTTTCTGTGCTCCGGCATCAACAACTCCGAAAGTATTTGTATCGTACGCCCAATCACTCATTCCCCCATTAAAAGTTGCAGTCACAACACCGGAAGTTGCAGTCACAGCATCTGCCATGTTTGAGATATTACCCTTGTTTCCAAGCTCATCAACAGCTTTAACTGCAAAATAGTAATGCTCTCCGCTTAACAAGCCGGATAATGTAAATATCTGAGGTGTGCCTGCAGAGAATGGCTTCGGTGCCCTGGGAACAACCTCAGCATTTCTGAAATCCTGCTCACTTACAATCGGAGACTTTGCTATTCTTACATCATAGCTCGATGCGCTTCCTTCAGGGGCGTATCCATCATCTCCGACTGAAGTCCACTTCAAAGTCACTGAATTGTTCCCTGAAGGCGTTGCATATAAATCAACAATTTGGCCGGGAGCAGTATTATCAGGAAGTTCCTCTTTAACTTTCATAAAATCAACTAATGCTGCTGCATTCGGCGGCACACCGGAATTAACTTTAAACATTATTCCAGCATATAAATTATCACCTTTGCCAAAATCCGTTGTTTTATCACGTACAGTTATTTTACTCTGGCCTCCGTCTGTTGATACATCAAAATAGTTATAGTCGGTCTGAGGCCTGTACGTAATCTGAAGGCTGTCGCCTGCGCTGTAGCCTGCCATTGGTATTGATGTCGAACCGTAAATAGCATTGGTACTGGCAACACCGTTCACAATACGCCATATTCTCAATTGGCCGCCTGTGATCCATGCCATGTACCCATCTGCGGTTTCAGGATTTGTACTGTTCAGGCCGAAAGCTAAAGCAACAGCATTAAAATTGGATGAATTATCAGCAAAACCAATTGTGATAGTATTCCCGCCCTGACTGTTTTCCCAAATTCCAAGATTATCCCATGAGCCGGAATTGCTGTTACAATAAATTGTACCGCTTCCTGTAAGCCGCAAACTCGCATCTGCATGCCATCCGTTTACTCCGTTCAAAAGGCCTGAAGAGCCTGTAAATTCATCACGTTCAGATGGAGAAAGAATCGGCCCTATATAGTAACTTAAAATATCAGCCATTTTTGTATAACCGGTACTATTAGGGTGCGTGCCGTCTATATCAGAGGTATAATATGTATCTATATTTGGTAAAAACCATGAGTACATATCAACAACTGTAATCCTGTTCTTTAATGGTGAAGGCATATCCTCAACCATTCTTTCAAGAGCCGCATTGTAGTCTTCAACTCTTTTATTAAGGGATGGATACGCATCATAAGGAGCAAAAGGAATAATCTTGCATAAAAGTAAATTTTCAATAGTATGCCCGCTGCGGGTAAAATTTAACAATTCATTCACGAGAAGATACAAACGTTCCGCAATTGTACCGGCTTCATCATAATTGCCGATATCCTCATTATCACGCATATCATTTGTACCTATGTGAAGGATCAATATTTTAGGCAGAGAATCAACATCCATTTCCATAAGCATCTGTATAGGATTATAACCTATTGTACCGGACAGGTAATCAGATATTCTGGCGCCGTCCCGGAAAAAGCCTCCATAGGGCGGATCAAAATATTCAGCAATATACTGTGAATTTGTGGGATATGGCCCGACAAAATTCACAACATCTTTACCTCCTAATCCCTCATATAAAAGATTTCTGTATCCGTGAGTTCCATCTACTGTAGGAGCCTGCTTTAATTTCTTACCCCATGTGATAGAGTTACCCATCGGCATAATGTTTGTCTGAGCTGCTCCGAATTCATAAAAAGATAAAATAAGCAGCAAACCTGCTGATATAGCAAAGTACAGTCTTTTATTCCTTTTCATCGTTCTCCTCCTGGAATCGGGAATGTAACATTTCAGAGACCTTATACGCAAAAAAAATGCCATTAAATAAATATTTTTGCAGTTAGATACTATCGTTGTTTTTATTGCACTTACATCCATACATGGCAAACAACAAACTTATAAAACCATATATTATAAATGGCGAAAACAAACCACATGGTCATTTTAAGGCCATATTAAATAATGGATAACAAAATGGCGGGATAAAAATATCCCGCCATAATTCGCAGAAAACTGCAGCTATTTACTGTGTATCAAGTTTCTGCAGAGCATAATAATATGCCCCGATTGCAACTGAACGGTTTGTACCTAACCTTGATATACCAATCCCGATTCTTTTTATGGGATCATAAATTATTTTCTTACCTGAAACAGGTACGGTAATCTCTTTATGTTCTCCGTTTATGAACTCTTTGAGATTCTCATTATCGTCAAGATTATAAACTCTGCTGACAAGCCTGTTTACAGGCCTGCCGTCAATTGTCTCTATTGTCCCGTTCATCTCATTAACAATATCATTGATAATAAGAGCTGAAGCTCCTGTCAACCCTCCGCCTATAACTATAATACTATCAACCAAAGTTACGGCATTTGCGAGAGCATCACCTACACTTACAGCCAAATCTTTAAAAGCCTGTAAAGCTGCTTCTCTATTTCCTTCTTTTTTCCCTGTTGCAATCTCATAAATTTCCTTTGGTTCCGGTATATCGGAACTGCCGGACAATTTCTGATACACTCTTTTTACGGCACGGATGCTGACATCCTCTTCAACATAAGCACTATTGTGTAGTTTACTCCTGACTAGCCAAATCTCTCCTGCAGCAGAATTATCTCCCAAAAAAAGCTCATTATTCCTCACAATGCCGCACCCGAAACCTGTACCCAAAGTGACGCCTATAAGGTTATTGTATCTTCTGGGGCTGGATACTTCTAATAGTTTCTGATTAATTTCAGGAAGCAGGCCTGCAACAGATTCTCCCAAAGCAAAAAGATCACCATCATTATTAATAAAAACGGGTAAAGAAAAATTATCTTCAAGCATTGGGCCTAGTGCAACACCGCCGCGGAACCCGGGTAAATTACCCAAATCACCAATAATGCCTCTCGGATAATCTGCAGGACCCGGAAAAGCAAAACTAATTGCAGCTGTATCTCCCTGAACCTGTTCTGAGATAATGCTGAATCCTTCTATAATAGTTTTCAGGCATTTATCAATATCATTGCCAAAAGCGGGCAATCTTACCGGATTTATAATTTCTCTTTCTGCCTGAATTGCAGAAAACACGAAATTTGTACCTCCTGCATCGAGTGTCAGCACAACACGATCATCTCTATCATAATTCATGTCAATTCCTCCGGAGATTATTTTGCAATTTCCCTTTGACTAACGGACGCCCAGCCTATATAAAATAAAGCTGCAAGAG
This sequence comes from bacterium, assembly GCA_021158245.1. Taxonomy (NCBI): domain Bacteria; species bacterium. The sequence continues at coordinate 14,997 of JAGGVB010000092.1, forward strand.
GAACAATAAATCCTGTTACAACAGATGTTTTATCTGCAACAAATCCCATTAAAAGAGGAATAAAAGCACCGCCCACTATTGCGGTTACCATAAGTCCCGACAACTCATTTGTTTTCTCGGGCATGGAATCAACTGTAATTGAAAAAATCAGTGGAAAAATATTTGCAAATCCGATTCCAATAATAAAAACCGACACAACAGAGACCCACTGAATCCCTGCAAAAAGCCCAAGTATTGATACTATTGAAAGAGCTGTTGTTGCTATAAAAAATCTTTTGGGCCTCACCCAGTTCAGAACGACTCCACCGAGAAGTCTTCCTATTACAAGAGCAGTAAAAAAAAGGCCTGTACCGAGGATACCCAGCTTTTCAATATTTACTCCAAACTTACTTTCAAAGTAAAGAGGAATACCTGAGCTCATACAAACTTCAGCTCCGACATAGAGAAAAATAGCAGATACCATAGTCAATACATATCTGTCCTTAAGCAATCCGATAGAGGATTTTATTGATGCGGTTCCGTATTCTTCCTCTCTCTTTTTACCTACTTTTAAAGAAGCAACAGATATAATTGTGATTAAAAGTGCAACACTGTAAATTGGAAATAATATCTTCCAGCTTACCCCCCAATAACGGGCAGCAACAGCAGGAATAACCGGCCCTGTAAGAGAACCTATTGCTTTCACAAACTGGCCAAGTGATAAATTCCGGGAATACTTTCCATCTTCCGACACATCACGCATTATAGGATTTCCTGCTACCTGCAGAATTGTTGCACCTGCGCCAAGTAAAAATACTGTCATTAAAAACAGAGGAAATGACGTTAATCCAAAAACAGGAATAGTAATTCCGATAAATGCAATACCAAGCCCCATAAGAAGAACAAATTTCTTCCCTTTTTTATCCTGAAAAATACCGACCGGGACTGAAAGAATACCGAACATAATAAATCCCATAAACGGAATAAGAAACGCCATAGTATTGCTCAGTGCAAATTCATTTTTTGCAAGCCCTACAAAAGGGCCTACAGCATCGCCGAAACCCATTGCGAGAAAAGCAAGAAAAATAGGCAGTACTCTCATTTTCATACAAAACTCCTTTTTAAGATTTGAATAATTTATACAGATTTTTGCCAAACTGCAGTAGAAACACCTTCTTTTCCTGAAATAGCTGAAATAACATCTCTTCCGTTGGCTACATTCTTGGTTTTTATCATAAACCGGACAGTTACTTTATCAGCTTCTCTTTCCCATTTGTAGTATTTATCCAGTACGTCCATTTCAAAATCAGAAAATATCCGTTCCAATTCATTTTCACTTGTTTCCAGAGATAGCCTTGACAGAGTAAGTACAAATTCACGATATTGAGTATCAGGTATCCTCTCTTCAATCTTATCGAAAAATATTGTTATAAACATACCGGCACCAGTGCATACCAATGCCAGCACAATGTAACCGGACCCGATAACAGCACCCAAAGCAGCTGTAAACCATATACCTGCAGCAGTTGTAAGGCCTCTGACCATATCTCCAATCCGAATAATCGCACCGGCGCCGAGGAAACCTATACCAGTAACAAGGCCTGCAATTATCCTTCCGGGATCGCTTACGATACGGGCCTCAGAAAAACTGTTATGAGACAGAAATAATTGAGGAAGAAGCATTATCATAGTTGCACCAAGGCACACAAGAATATGCGTTCTTATACCTGCAGGCCTTCCGTGGAATTCTCTTTCAAGGCCTATTGCTCCCCCGAAAAGTACAGCAGCACCAAGCCGTATCAAAATGTCAGGATAAAAAAGTACAGAATGCATATTCTTCTCCCCGCGCTAAATTATTTTTATTATAAAACTGAAAAAATATATCCCTCATTTAAAAAATACTCTATTATTTCAGGAATAACTTCAATTGTTACTCTGCTTGTTTCAAGCCCGTCATGAAATACAATAATTGAACCTGAGACCGCATTTTTTCTTACAATATTAAAAATTGACTCTTTTCTTATACATGAATAGTCATAGGATAAAAGGCTCCATAAAACGAGTTTGTGCCCTGTTTGCTGCATAATCCTTTTAAACCTCAAATCAAACCTTCCGTAAGGCGGCCTGAAAAATACAGGTTTTAACCCTGTTATGTCATTAATAACATCATCAGTTTTCCTGATCTCTTCCAAAATAAAGTTTGAGGATTTAAATAATAAACTCTGATGGGAATAACTGTGATTCCCTGCTATGTGCCCTTGATCATAGATATCCTTAACTATTTCGGGATATTTTTCAACCTTGCTGCCTTCCAGAAAGAATACGCCTCTGATATTATACTTGTCAAGTATGTCGAGAATCTGATATGTGTACACGGGATATGGCCCGTCATCAAACGTAAGATAAATTTCTTTTTTCCCCCTGTCCCCATAGCACATAACCCATGGAAACAGTTTTTCCATAAAACCAGGATTTACAAATTTAATCTTATTAATTATCGATTTCATAGCATTTTATGACTATATTATTTTCAACCTGATAATAGATGTTCCACAAGGATTTTTAAGCCGATAAGTATTAGAATAACCCCTCCTGTGATTTCCATATACTTTTGCAGCCAACCTCCAAATTTTTGTCCCAAATACACACCTCCAAGAGACATTAAAAATGTAATTACTCCTATTAAAATAACAGGCATTAAAATATCAATATTAAAAATTGCAAAAGTAAACCCTACTGCAAAAGCATCAATGCTTGTAGCAAATGAGAGTAAAAGCAGTACATGAATATCCGCAGGATTAATTCTTTTCTTATCGCCTTCAAGTTTAAAGGATTCGTGTATCATCCTGATACCTATACCTGCAAGCAAAATAAATGCAACCCAATGATCATAGGATTTTATAATATTAACAACTTTAACCCCCAAGTACCAGCCGATTAGAGGCATAACCGCCTGAAATAAACCGAAAAACAGCGCCATACGGAAAGAGTGGACAATATGCAGCTCTTTTAATTTTATTCCGCTTGCCACTGATACTGCAAACGCATCCATACCAAGACCTATGCTTATACCCAGCAAATGCAGAAACGGCATTAATATCTCCGATAAACAGTATAAATAATTTCTATAATGTAAGACTTAATGACCAATATTTCAACATATAACTGTTATAATTTACTCTTGATTTTTGATTAAATAGCAAGTAAATTGGTACTAGAAAATTAATTACGGAGGCTTTTTAATGCGGGAAAAAGGGAAGATTATAACTGTAAACGACAATATGGCTGTTGTGGAACTAACACCTCACATGGGATGTAAATCATGTGCAATGAGCGAAGTTTGCCGAACCACAGGTTCAGGTTTGAGAAGGCTTAATGTAAATACAAGCGGAATAAGAATATCTTCGGGAGATTATGTGGAAGTTGAAACTCCTGCAAAAACTGTTGTAACCGCAGCGTTTCTTATCTTTGTACTGCCTTTATTAATATCAGGTGCAGCTTACATATTAATAGAAAAATTTACTGACAACCCCGGGCTCGGTATTGCGGGGTTCTTTCTATTTTTTATTATTTCAGAATTTTTGCTCTGGGCGATTGACAAGATTGCAAAAAAAATACAATTTTTCCGCCCTTCTATCGTTAACCCTATTGAAAAGATAAAAAATTAAATGCTCTATGTCGAATCGAGTGGGTAATGTCCGGAAATATTAAATTTAAGCAAATGGACTACTATGCAATGATTTTATAAAAAATGTTAGCTTTGAAGGCCGGCATCTGCTAATCTCCGTTAAAAAAATGACGAAAAGCGAACGCCCGGAATCAAATTCTGTTTGAGTCCCGATTTTACTATATTTATAATCAGATAAAGAAATCGGGACGAGTTTATTTGATTCAGAGAGTTTTTTGACATTTTTAGGAGATTTGCAGCAGCCGGCGTTTTTTGGGCACTTTTTTTTAAAAAAAGTGCCGTACAATGATCTGTAATCAGGTTCACAAAAAAAATCAAACCAATAATCTTACTATTATTTATTATGAGAAAACTCTGCATATCTCTTTTCAACTTTTTTTAAATTAAGCCCTTGAAAAACCCCCGGCAAAGAAAAATCTCCTGAAATGGGAATAAGTATTTAGTGGAAATTGTCTTTAAACTGAATCAAAGCATTTTATTATCATAATCTCTTTTTATATGCAAGACTTGCTTAAATTACCCTTGCATTTCAACATAACAGAACCAAAATTTCATTCAGGTTTTCGGGCAATATATGCTATAAACGGCCTTAATGAAGGGAATAATTTAATAGACAGCTTGTAAACAGCATTGGAATATGTACCGCGGAAAACAAGTTTTTCCACTTTAAAACCAATATTTTCCAGAAACTCAGTAATTTCAGTGCTTGTATACTCCCGTATATGCCCCATATGCCCCAATTTTTCTATCTTGCTGAACTCAGTAAATAAATCTCCGCAGCACGAATAAACACGATTCCGTAATAAATAATTCTTCAATCCATTAACAGATTTAAGGTTTGGAGTTGACAGCAAAAGCACTCCTCCGGGTTTAAGTACTCTAAACACCTCCTTCATTGTAGCAACAGGATTAATACGTAAATGCTCAAAAAGTTCAAAAAATACAACTGCATCATAAATTTTGTCATTAAAAGGGAATCTGTCAGCCTCTATATCACACTTTAATACTTTTATTCCCAATTTTTCAATGGATGTACTATAACGTTCCGGTGCAAGATCAATACCTGTTACAGAAAAATCAGATTTTGCCAAAGCAGCAGTCAGCATAAGAGGTATTGAACCGATTTCCAGGATATGTGATTTTGAAGGTACATTCTGCATTACAAGTTTCAAATCAAATGCAATCCTCTCCTTATGATTTGATATGTATGAAGAATGCCACTCAATAAGTTCAGGGACATCCGGTTTTAAATCTTTTACTGACTTCTCTATGTACGCTACAATATTCTTGTCAGGGGAAAAGGGCTCATTCTCTTTTTTCATAATCACTCCGAAATTTACAGCAGTTAAAGTACATTTGCACTTTGAGAATTCATTTAATATTTGTTATCTTTTTAAACTCAAAAGAACTTACTTTTAATAATCCTGCCGCAGGAAGACGTATAGTCAGGTCCCTCCAGTTCTCATTCTTGCTAAATACCTCTTTAAAGATAAGGAGGCTCTGATCTACTCTTCCCATATTTGCAAGAGAGACAGCATGCCAGTATTTCATTTCAAGATTTTCAGGAAACATTTTTTCTGCAGTACTGTACTCTTTTAAAGCAAGATCAGTATTATTCTTTTCAACGGCAAGATCACCGGCATTCATGTGATTATATGCTCTGTGGAGTTTTAAAAGACGCTTAATCTTTTTTACAGGGTTCTGATCATCATCTACTCTTAAATCAATGAGCCTGTCCTCCCATATTTTACCTGTTGATATGCCCTTTACTACAATCAGGGCAGCTGACTGTTTTCCCCTTATGTCTCCACCCTCGCCCTGGGCAGCCTCCAGTGCAGCAACAAGCCTTTCCGCAAGAGGCATACCCTTTGACTCTTCATAAGCTTTTGCCATTTCAGGCCATACACTACTTTTAAGCATCATATTTGCCTGTACTGAAAAATGTTTTCCGATATAATGCCCTGCCTCTGATATGCATTTTTTCCCTGTATAGGCTGCTGCATTTCCCCTGCAGTCAACAATAGCGAGCTGGCGTACATCTCGCCCCTCATCTGACTTAATGAGAATATCCAATGCTTCCCGTGCTGTTTTACCTTCGCGGAGAAGGTCCAGGCCTCTCGGGCCGAATGATGCATTGATAAATGACTGCGTGGCAACAGCACCCACACCTGGTTCTGCCCAGGAAACAAGTGTGCCGACAGAAAACCAGTGGGACTGAACTGCTACACCCATTTCTCCTGTATCAGAATCCCATGCAACTATGGAAAATGTATGTGCAAAATTATTTTTATAAACAGACTGTCCTTTTACAATATTTCCTCCTGAAAGCAGGATAAAACCAAACAAAAAACAAATATTTTTTATTTTCATAACAGCCTCTCCTTTGCTTCTATTTTAAAAATAATAAAATCACCGTTATAATATGGCTTTTAGTATCTCTGATCATGTCTCGCCTCCGTACATAGGTAATTAGGGTTCAAAATCAAAATCCCCGATTCCGTGTCTTAAAATAACAGGAGTCTCTGCAGTTAAATCAACAATTGTTGTTAAATCATCCCTCATCTTTCCGGCATCGAGGATAATATCTATTTTGTTTATAATATAATCCTGAATTTCTTCCGGATATGAAACAGGCAAGCCATTATCAGGAAGAATAAATGTAGTTGTAATTAATGCATCATCCACTGCTTCGAGAATTGCATGAACAATCCGGCAATCAGGAATTCTTATTCCTATTGTTCTCTTCTTAGGATGCAGCAGCCTGCGCGGAACAGCTTTTGTAGCTTTCATTATGAATGTATACGGGCCTGGAGTTCTTACTTTCAACAGTCTGAACTGAGGAGTATCGAACCATGCATATCTGGAAACTTCTTTTATGTCTCTGCACATTAAAGTAAAATTATGTTTCTCATCAATATTCCTTATCCTGCATATCCTTTCAAGCGCCTCTTTTTTCCCAGGCAGGCATCCTACAGCATATGTAGAATCAGTAGGGTAAACAATGATTCCGCCCTTTTCAAGTATCTCTGCGGTTTTCTTTATCAGGCGTACCTGAGGATTTTCTCTGTGGATTTGAAAGTATTGTCCCATAACATAAGATAGAAAGAGGTGCTGAATTGTACACCTCAAACAGAAGCAAGAATTCAGGATAAATTTTAATAGTATTTAAATTCCTTTGCTTATCAAAAAAACATTCTGACAAAACAAAGATGCGCTATCTAATGAATTTTTACTTCACTAAATATCCTTTCCTGTTTTTTCAAGGCAAATCTAATTACTGCTTTACAATAACCTGGAAAGCTTTCCCGTTAAATTTTATTAAAAAATTGTTGATAATAAAATACTTTAAATATCTGTTGTATAAATATTAATCATAGAGAAATGAAAAATCAAGATAATTATTTTATTTTTTTATTGCATTGTGAGAAATTAGTTAGTATATTGCCTGTGAAATATTTCACAGCCTAATTTAAAGAACAAGAAGGGGCTTTTTGTGAATAAAATTAAAGAAATTCCTGTTAAAACGCTTGAAAGGCTTCTGCTTTACAGGTGGACTCTTAAAAGCCTTTTGAGCCCGGGGAATACTCACATTGTTTCAAGGCGCCTTTCGGAAATAACCGGCTTTTCCTCTGCACAAATAAGGCGGGATTTTATGAATATCGGATACTCGGGCTCCTCGTCACACGGCTATAAAATTACAGACCTTATTGAAGAAATTGATAAAGCAATATGCCCTCCTGCTGTACAGAATATTGCAGTTGTAGGAATCGGGCAGCTCGGTAAGGCTGTAATTAATTACATACATGAAAGATCTTCGATGTTAAAGATAAAGGCTGCTTTTGATAATAATCCCGATAAATTAAACAGTGTTCTGCATATATGTAAAGCATATCATACTGATAAAATTAAGAGCATTGTTAAAAAAGAAAATATTTCCATTGCAATCCTTGCCTTACCTCCGGATAATGCACAGGAAATTGCTTATAAACTTTTAAACGCGGGAGTTAAAGCATTTCTCAACTATTCGCCTATTAAGCTGAATCTTCCCGATGATGTTTATGTTGAGAACAGGGATATGCTTATTGCTGTGGAGAAAACAGCATATTATGCAAGGACATCTAAGAAAAAAGATAGGATAAACGAAGGAATAAGTTAACTTTTAATCAATAAAGGAGAAAATCATGGAAAATTATGACATCGTAATTATTGGCGGCGGCCCGGCAGGTTTTACTGCTGCAATATCTGCAAGAAATACTTATAAAACGAAGAGAATTGCTGTTATAAGAAAAGAACAAATAACAATGATTCCATGCGGCATACCCTATATCTTACACTCTTTGGAAAGTCTGGACAACAATATCCTGCCTGACAATCCCTTGAAAAGTAAAAATATTGATATCATAGTGGGTGAAGTTATTGATGCAGCTGACCACACATTATTTTTTGCAAACGGTGATAAGCTTAAATTTGAGAAACTGGTTCTTGCAACAGGTTCTTCAGTTTTTAAACCTCCCATCAAGGGAATTGATCTTGACGGAATCTACTACATTAAAAAGGATAGAGATTATCTTGCAGCATTAAAGGACGATATCAAAGACAAAGAAAGTGTAATTATTATCGGAGGAGGATTTATCGGCCTCGAAGTGGCAGATGAGCTTCTTAAAAGCGGGAAAAAAGTTACTTTAATAGAGCGGCTCAATCACCTTCTCCCCCTTGCTATGGATGAAGAATTCGGAAAAATTATTGAAGAAACCCTTAAATCTCTTAAGGCAAATATATTAACCGGTGTTTCAGTTAAAGAAATCACAGGGGAAGAAAAGGCATCCGGGGTAATTCTTGATAATGGAGATAAAATTAGCAGTGATATTATTATTGTATCTGCCGGTTACCATCCAAACCTTAAGCTGGCAAAAAAGATAGGGGTTAAATGTGAAGAACATTATGGAATAATAGTTGATGAATATCTCAGAACATCGGAAAAAGATATCTTTGCAATAGGCGACTGTGCAGCAAAGAGGAACTGCTATACAGGTGATTACAGTAAGATAATGCTCGCATCAACTGCTATGGCAGAGGGCCGCCTTGTAGGATCCAATCTCTTTGACATTAAAGTAATGAGAAAATTTATGGGGGTTTTGGGATCATTCTCTACTAAAATTGGTAACGTAGCTGTAGGAGTTTCAGGCCTTACTGAAAAAGATGCAGAAGCTCTTGGAGTGGATTATGTAGTTGGTACTGCAGAAACATTTGACCGGCACCCAGGCAAACTTCCCGGTGCAAGTAAAATGTTTGTAAAGCTGTTATTCTCACGTTATTCACACACCCTGCTTGGAGGTGAAGTTAAAGGCGGTGACTCAGTAGGTGAAATTGTAAATATTTTATCTGCAATGATTCAAAATCAAATGACTGATATGGAGATTGACACGCTGCAGATTGGAACTCATCCTCTTTTGACTGCGTCTCCTATTGCATACCCGCTTATTAATGCAACAGCAGATGCAATTTTAAAATGGTTCAACAAATAATCAATTGAATACAGGGCGCAGGTTAAATTTTCTGCGCCCTGATAATAAAATGCATTGGATGAAATAAATTTATAAAATAAAAGGTTCTCTCTGTAAATTACTATCTATTATTTTACATCCGGAACCTGCCAGATAAATTCTCTTTTTCCAAGGAAATTAATAACCTGCTGTACACTCTGCTCAGACTTTCTTTTTACTGACTCCCTGGTATTAAAAGCATTATGAGGCGTCATTATCACATTCGGATATTTAATCAGATTCATGTAAGCATTTACTTTTTCATCTTTGCTCTTTTTCCCTGTCCTTAATGAGACTGCCAGCTCTGACTCATGATCGTAAACATCTATTCCCACTCCCCCAAGATGCTTATCTTTTATGCATTTCAGGAGCGGTTCAGGAGGAGAGAGTTCTCCCCTTGCTATATTTATAAAAATTACGCCTTTTTTTGATTTTTTCAGAAGCTCATATGAAAAATAATCTCTGTTTTCATTTGTAAGATTCATTGCACAGACAATAATGTCAGCTTTTTTAATTCCTTCTTCAATTTGTACATAATGGACATCATCATATTTTTTTAATATATCTACACCTTCAACATCCATTTCAAGTCCTCTTGCAATCTTGACAATCTCGTGCCCGATATTGCCTACTCCTACAACCAGAACTTTTTTTGACACAGCTTCGATGCCTGTCAGGCCGTCTCTCCGGAAAGAAAGAAACTGAGTTGTCTGCTGAGGTACTTTCCTCAACAGAGCCATCCAGAGTATAAGAGCCTGCTCTGCAACCGATCTGTTGCAGTATAGGGGCAGGTAACCCGCTTTAACTTTATTTACACATTGCTGCCAGAATTTATGAATATGATCATAACCTGTACTGCGGGACAGAATACCTTCTATGGATTTACTCCA
>JAGGVB010000093.1 GCA_021158245.1 bacterium
GTCTTATCAAAGATCAGGTTGAAGCAGGAGTAAAACACATTGAAAATATTCTGAACCTGAAGTTCGGTGACAGCGAGAATCCTCTTCTCGTTTCAGTCAGATCCGGAGCACGAATATCAATGCCCGGTATGATGGACACGGTTCTCAACCTCGGTTTAAACGAAGATGCAGTTAAAGGGCTTACGGCAAAGTCCGGCAATGAGAGATTTGCATGGGATTCATACAGGCGTTTTGTTCAGATGTACGGTGATGTTGTTCTTGGAATGAAGCCTGAGGAAAAGGATGATATTGACCCCTTTGAGAAGATTATTAATGATGTAAAAGAGAAAAATGGAATTAAAAACGATACTGAACTTACTGTAGAAGCCTTAAAAGAGCTTGTTGTAAAATTCAAAGAGGCTGTTAAAAAGTATACTGGTAAAGATTTTCCGACAAACCCGTGGGATCAGCTCTGGGGAGCAGTTGAAGCTGTTTTCGGAAGCTGGAATAATGATCGTGCAATTGTGTACAGAAAACTCAACAGTATCCCTCATGAGTGGGGAACAGCTGTAAATGTTCAGTCAATGGTTTTCGGGAACATGGGTGATAACTCTGCAACAGGGGTTGCATTTACACGTGACGCTGCAACGGGTGAAAATATATTTAACGGCGAGTATCTCATCAATGCCCAGGGGGAAGATGTTGTGGCAGGTATCAGAACACCTCAGCAGATAACTCTTGAAGGATCAAAAAGATGGGCGAAGCTTGCAGGGGTAAGTGAAGATGACCGTAAAAACAATTATCCTTCCCTTGAAGAAACGATGCCGGAAGTTTTTAAAGATCTAATCAAGGTTGAAAATAAACTTGAAGATCATTATAAAGATATGCAGGACCTTGAATTCACAATCCAGGATGGAAAACTATGGCTTCTGCAGACCAGAACAGGAAAGCGTACAGGTGCTGCAATGGTTCGTATTGCAATGGAGATGCTTGAAGCGGGAATTATTGACGAGAAAACAGCTCTTCTGCGCGTAGAGCCGAATAAATTAAATGAACTGCTTCATCCGGTATTTGATAATGACGCTCTTGCAAAAGCGTATGTTGTTACAAAAGGCCTTCCTGCTTCTCCCGGAGCTGCAACAGGAAAGATAGTATTTTTTGCAGATGAAGCTGAAGAATGGAAATCAAGAGGCGAGAATGTCGTACTTGTAAGAATTGAAACATCGCCTGAAGATCTTTCAGGAATGAATGCTGCCAACGGAATTTTAACTGCGCGCGGAGGTATGACTTCTCATGCAGCAGTTGTTGCGAGAGGAATGGGCAAGTGCTGTGTATCAGGAGCAGGCAAACTTGTTATTGATTATAAAAAGCGCACCATGACAGTCGCAGGTAAAACTTTAAAAGAAGGCGACTGGATTTCTCTTAACGGAACAACAGGAGAAGTTCTTGAAGGCAAAGTTGATACAAGAGATCCGGAACTGAGCGGCAATTTCGGCAAACTGATGGACCTTTGTGACAAATATACAAAATTGGGCGTAAGAACCAATGCGGACACACCGCATGATTCAACAGTTGCACGAGAATTCGGAGCACAGGGAATAGGGCTCTGCAGAACAGAGCATATGTTTTTTGAAGGAGATCGAATTATCGCTGTGCGTGAGATGATTCTTGCAGAAGACGAAGCAGGAAGAAGAAAAGCTCTTGATAAACTTCTTCCGATGCAGAGAGAAGATTTTGAAGGAATTTTTACAGCAATGAAAGGCCTGCCTGTAACAATCAGATTTCTTGATCCTCCTCTGCACGAGTTTGTCCCCCATGAAGAGAAGAATCAGAAAGAGATGGCAGAGCAGATGGGTATATCTGTCCAGAAGATTAAAGAGAAGGTGGATTCACTTGCTGAATTCAATCCTATGCTTGGGCACAGAGGCTGCCGTCTTGGAAACACATATCCTGAAATTACTGAGATGCAGACCAGAGCTATTCTCGAAGCTGCACTTAATTGTAAAGGCAGGGGCATTGATGCCAGGCCTGAGATTATGGTGCCGCTTATCGGTACAAAGACAGAGCTTGTAAAGCAGGAAGAAATCATAAGGAAAACAGCTGACAAGGTTTTTGGAGAACGGGGTGAAAAAATAGATTTCCTTGTAGGTACAATGATAGAGATCCCGCGTGCTGCTCTTACTGCAGATAAAATTGCAGAAGCTGCAGAATTTTTCTCATTTGGTACAAATGACCTTACTCAGATGACTTTCGGATACTCACGTGATGATGCAGGCAAGTTCCTTCCATTCTACATTGATAACGGAATTCTTCCCAACGATCCTTTCCAGGTTCTGGATCAGGAGGGAGTGGGCCAGCTTGTTGAGATGGCAACTGAAAGAGGAAGAAGTACACGTCCCAATCTAAAAGTAGGAATTTGCGGTGAGCACGGCGGAGAGCCGAATTCCGTCAAGTTCTGCCATAAGGTAGGTATGAACTATGTTTCTTGTTCTCCATACCGTGTGCCTATTGCGCGGCTTGCCGCTGCTCAGGCTGCTATTGAGCAGGATTAATTTAAGAAATTAAATTTGTTGTTTTTACATGGGCTCCGGATTAAACTCCGGGGCCTTTGTTTTTAATGCCGCAATATATTCAGTAAAAACTATAATAAAATTTTTTTAGATTTTAGTTTGATGTAAAAAGCAAGTTTATTATATTTTTATCTGTACACCAATCCTCCAACAAAATTTTCGCAGGTAAAAATGGATAAACAATACATTATCGTTCATGACATGGGAACAAGTTCAGACAAAGCCGCAATGGTTACTGTACACGGGCGTCTTGTTGCAGAAGTAAAAAAGGAGTATCCGATTTTTCATCCTGCACCGGGATTTGCAGAACAGAATCCGGAAGACCTCTGGGATGCAATTTGTTCAACGACTAGAGAGCTTGTTAAAATAACAAAAACAGGTCCTGATGATATTGCAGGAATCACAATGGCTTCGCAAAGCCAGTGTATTCTTCCTGTTGATAAACAGGGCACACCTCTAAGGCCTATGATAAGCTGGCTTGACGGAAGAAGTGCAGACATTATGCGTACAAAGGTCTGGAAAAAACCGAAAATTCAGGGATACAATCCGTTTCTTCTCCTGAGATACCTTAAAATAACAGGCGGTGCCCCGGGGCATACGGGAAAAGATCAGATAGGAAAACTCTTGTGGTTAAAGGAGAATGAACCGGAAATTTTTAACAACACATATAAATTCCTTGATGCAAAAGATTATATAACTTTTAAATTAACAGGCAATATGGTTACGTCCATAGACCTTGCATATATATGGTGGATGCTTGATTCAAGAAAAAAAGACTATAAGTGGCACGACAAATTGTGTAAGTTGGCAGGGATCACTCCTGAGCAGCTTTCGGAAATCAGGGAGAGCAGTGCTGTAATCGGTGAAATTACAGAGGCGGCAGCAAAAACCACAGGCCTTAAGCCGGGAATCCCTGTTGTTAACGGAGCAAGCGACCTTGCTGCTTCAGCTATCGGATCCGGAGCACTTGGGAATGAGGAATTCCATATCTGCGTGGGTACTTCCGGGTGGGTTGCAGGCCATGCAGAGAAGAGAAAAATTGATCTTGCACATTATGCAGGGTGTATGGGCAGCGGATATCCCTATAAATATTATCTTGCAATGGCACATCAGGAAACATCGGGAGTCTGTCTTGAGTGGCTTAAAAACAATGTACTTTACCATAAACAGCAGATTGTCAATGAAGCCAATGTTCATGAAGTGTACCAGGTACTGGATCAACTTGCAGAGCAGGCCGGCCCGGGGGCAGGAGGCCTTATGTTTACGCCGTGGATGTACGGCGAAAGATGTCCTCTTAATGACGACCATATCAGAGGGGGTTTGTTTAATGTAAGCCTGGATCATTCCAGGGAGCATATTATCAGAGCTGTTTTCGAAGGTATTGCATTTAACACAAGGTGGGCTCTTGAGACGCTTGAAAAACTCTATAAAAAACAGGATGAGCTTCCAATGATCGGCGGAGGTGCAAAAAGCGATATATGGTGTCAGATAATGGCGGACATAACTAACAGGAAGATAAAAAGAGTTGCCAATCCGCAGCAGAGTGCCGGAACAGGCGCAGCACTTCTTGCAAGTCTGGGCCTTGGCTACATCAAATCATTTGATGATATTCCCAGGTATATAAAATATGATAAAACATTCTCTCCCAATCCTGAAAACAGAGAGATGTACGACAGGCTGTTTAAAGAGTTTAAAAATATTTATAAACAAAACAAATCGTGGTATAAACGTATAAACCAACATTTGAGTTAAAAAATGAATAATAAAAAACAACCGTATACTCTGAAATACTTTTCTGCCTTTTGTGCTGAAGGTTCGGCTGTTAAAGAAGAACTTGTGCGTGTTTCCGAGAGAGTTTCTCTCAGGGCTTTTAAAATCAAGCCTGCACAGGAAAACAATAATCCTTTGATTATTTTTGTTCCGGGTTGGATTACGCAGCCTGTTTCATGGAAAAATGTTCTTGCAGAGATTACAAAAGACTTCCCTGTTATTTATGTTGAAACCAGGGAGAAGAGGGGCGGCTTAACCAAAGGGGAAAAAGATTTCAGCATTTATGCGATGTCAGAAGATCTGATTAATGTAATAAAATATTATAATCCCGGGCAGGGCGGCTTTGTTTTATTCGGCAGTTCACTTGGTGCATCTCTAATTCTGCATTCTGCAAAAAATCTTTCTGTAAAGCCCAAAGCTCTTGTACTTATTGCACCTAATGCGGAATTTAAGGTGCCGTTTTTCTGGAAGATGATTATCACTTTTTTCTATCCCCCGCTTTATTTTTTGATTAAACCTCCTGTAAAGTGGTATTTAAGAAAATTCAGAATGAATATTGAGAAGGATAGGGCTCAATATGAAAAATACGCGAATGCCATTGATGCTGCTGATCCGTGGAAACTAAAGCGCGCAGTAATGTCCCTATGGAAGTATAAGATATGGAACAGCTTAAAGGGCATAGACATACCGTGCCTGTTTATCGGCGGTTCACATGATAAACTTCATGAGCCTGAAAGTACGAAATTAATGATAGATATTATTCCGGAATCGGTTTATCTTGACATGAAAACAAACAGCGCAACACACAGTAAAGAGATGGTTTATCATTTGCGGGAATTCTTACAACAGGGGAGATGAAAAAAATGCCAATGAA
Source organism: bacterium (assembly GCA_021158245.1). Lineage (NCBI taxonomy): Bacteria > bacterium. Next base: position 5,194 of record JAGGVB010000093.1, read on the forward strand.
AAATTTTATTCAAACTATGATTTTACAGATACGGGGGCCCTTTCTTATTTTATCAGTTGTACTTGTTGCAATAGGAGCTGCTGCAGCATCAAGAGTTGTACCTCCTGTTCCGGTAAATATAATATTGATTTTAGCAGGAGTGATCCTTGCGCACATATCTGTTAATCTTTTTAATGAGATTTCAGATTATCAAACCGGAATAGACAGCAATACAACGCGTACGCCTTTCAGCGGCGGCAGCGGCATGCTTCAGACAGGTGTAACATCTGTTAAAACTGTTACAATTGCTGCTTACGGATCTCTGCTATCCGCCGGCCTGATTGGCATCTACTTTACGTTTGTATCCGGCTGGCTTATACTTCTCTTTATGATTGCAGGCGGCCTTTCTGTCAGATTTTATACATCCCATTTGGCTAAAATATATTTAGGCGAGATTGGTGCAGGTATAACCCTTGGAACTCTGGTAATTCTGGGAACTTTTTATGCACTTACAGGCCTGATTAGTTTTCAGGTACTGTTACTAGCAATCCCTCCGGGCCTGCTTACAAGCCTGCTTCTCTTTCTTAATGAGTTTCCTGATGCGGGAGCTGACAAGCAGGGAGGACGACGTAATCTGGTACTGCTTCTTGGTAAAAGGAAAAGTTCGGCTGTTTATGCGATAGGGCTAATATGCGTCTATAGTTTAATTGCTTTTTCTGCATTTTATACAGGTGCGCCGCAGACAATATTAATTTCATTAGCAACAATTCCAATTGCCATTAAGGCAGTTCTTATTACAGAGGGGAACTACAATTCAATACCGGAACTTATTCCTGCTCTTGGACTTAATGTGGCAGTTATTATTTTAACGGATCTGCTTATTGCAATCGGGCTTGTAATGTAGTTTTGCGTGATATATCCGATGTAAATCAATTTATAAACAGTGAGAAAAAGGAGAGAGAAATGGCATCTGGAAATGACATAACAATTGTATCCTTTTCAAACAAGACAAAAGAGGATAAAAAGCTGCTGAAAAAATTTGTAGATTTTCACTGGAAACACTATAAAGGAAATGATAAGTATATCCCCCTTCTTGATTTTGAGTACCTCGGATTTAAGCTGCTTGGGCTTGTAGGATTTTTTGAACCGATTAATCTTTTTTATAAACATGCTGATACACAATTTTTTCTTGCAATACAAGATGACAAAGTAGTAGGCAGGTGCAATGCTTTTATAAATTATAATCACAACAAACACTGGGATGAAAAAACCGGTTTTTTCGGCCAGTTTGAAACAATTGACGATCAGAATGTTGCGGACATTCTGATATCAGCTGCTTCCAAATGGCTTAAAGAAAAAGGAATGACCGTGATCCGCGGGCCTCAGAATCTTCCTGTAAACGAAGCCACACCTGGTGTACTTGTAAAAGGATTTGAATCCCGGCCTGTTATGTACTACCATTACAACAAACCCTACTATCAAAAACTCGTTGAGAAAAATGGTTTTAAGCCTATAAAGAATGTTTTATCCTGGGAAGTTGATCCCTTTAATCCAATGGAAGAAAAACTTGTTCGAGTATCAAAAAAAGTCATTAAGAGGTTTAACGTCACAATTGAGACATGGGACGAAAGGCCGCTTAAAGTACGAAAGAAGGAGATGTTTGAAATATACAATGATGCATGGAATGACAATTTTGGTTTTGTACCGTTTACTCAGGAAGAATTTTATCACATGATTGATGAAATGATGCTGATAATGGACAAGAAACTCTTTGTTTTTGTATATGTCAAAGGCGAGCCTGCAGCATTTTTCGGAGGAGTACCCAATGTTACGGAACGCCTGAAACCGGTATACATTTTTGGAAAAAGGTTTGAGCTGCTGCGTGCCCTTAAAATGATTCTTACACGGAATAAAGTTAAGGGATTCCGCCTGGGATACATGGGCGTTAAGAAAAAATTCCGCAGGCTCGGGCTTGACGGTGTTATGTTGTGGAAACAAAAGATGTACTCTCAGGACAGGGGATATACATACTGCGATATGGGCTGGGTGCTTGAAGATAATGTAATGGTAATACGTGTTATTGAAATGATGCATTCAGTACCGTCTAAAACATATACGCTTTATGAAAAAGAATTATGAGTTGAATAAATTTATGTTTTGAATGTTTGTTTGACAACAGAGGAATTTATGGAAAAACAAGAATCCGTGTTTAATCTGATACAAAAACGCAGATCAAGACGTTCCTATACAGGGGAGCCCCTTACAGAGGAGCAGATAAGGATTTTTAAAAACTTTTTTATGGAAAACCAGAGGGGCCCCTTTTTAAATAAGGTAAGATTCTCAATTGTCAGTCAGCAGGGATATTCGGGAACTCCTGTAAAACTAAGTACATACGGAATGATAAAAGGAGCCGTGCAATTTATAGCAGGTGCAGTTTATAATGACTATTTGTGCTATGAGGATTTTGGGTATGCTATGGAGAAAAATATTCTGCAGGCAACTCGGATGGACCTCGGCACATGCTGGTTAGGGGCATCTTTCAGAAAAAACCGTTTTGCAGCAGCAGTAAACCTGCGGCATAACGAAGTTATTCCTGCAATCTCACCTGTAGGAAAATCTGTTAAAGACCTGACTCTGCGTGAATCGGCAATACGGTTTTTTGCAGCATCAAAAAAACGAAGAACGTGGAAGGAGCTGTTCTTTACAAGTGATAACAAAATGCCAATAACTCCTGAAGCAGCAGGCAGTTATGCAGATGCTCTCGAAGCTGTAAGATTGGGGCCTTCAGCATCAAATAAGCAGCCGTGGAGAATTGTAAAGGATGCTTCGAAAAACCAATTTGATTTTTTCCTTAAACCTTCAAAACAGTACGGAGATCCTGATAATAAATTTCAATTACAGCACATTGATATCGGTATTGCAATGTGTCATTTTGAATTGGTATCAGCAGAGGCAGGAATAAAAGGTAAATGGCAGATTCTGGAAGACAGGGAGAAAATTTTTCCGGAAGCCTTATACATTGTAAGCTGGATTCAGACAAATTAAACGGAGAAACTGCATGGATAATCATCACATTAACTTTGTATGCCCAAAATGCTCAAACACTCAATACGAAATCGGAGAATTCAGGGCAACAGGAGGTATGCTAAGCAAACTATTTGATGTTCAGAATAAACGGTTTACAACTGTAACGTGTACGAGATGCAAATATACGGAAATTTACAAAGCTGATTCAAGTACTATCGGTAATATTTTTGACTTTTTTACTAATTGATGATGCTTGAGTAAACCTCAGTCTGCACTACTTTTTGGACAGCGGCACCCAAAACTGCCATACATGTGACCAGTTGCTGTAATTATTTCTTGAATCTTTTGCTCTTACTTTCCAGAAGTATGTGCCGGGCATTAAAGGATTTTCCGGTTTGTAAATGCACGTATCAATATCAGTAACAGAAAGTACCGGAATATTGAATGTTGTGTCCTCTGCAGCGCAAAGTTCGTACAATACAGAGTTTTCCGATTTTTCCCATTTAAAGACAGGACTGCCGTCCTTTAACACAGCTCCGTCAGGAGGATCATTCAGATCCGGAGCTTTGGGTACTGCAAGCTGTATTATTACTATCCCCCGCGCAGACCATCTGCCTTTGTTTCCGGCAAAGTCCACACCTCTCACTTTCCAGACATACGTATCATTCGGATAGGTTACCATAAAAGAATAACTGTTCCGGCGAATATCAGTTATCAATGTTTCGGGAGCTGCAGAATAACTTTGTCCTGAAATAGATATTTCATAAAAATCTATATCTGTGCTTTCACATGCCCATTTAAACAGAATCGAATCACATCTGATTACAGAATTATTCACAGGAAGAATCAAACTCGGAGAAGCTGGTGAAACAGTATCAACTGTAAATGAAAAAACAGTGCTCCATTTTCCCCATACTCCCTTTAAATCCGATGCTCTTACCTGCCAGAAAAAAGTATGGTCCTCCGGAAGATTTTCAATAAAAGCAAAACAGGAATCTGTAAAAATTACAAATGAAGGTTCTTTAGAATTTTCTGCGTTATTAATATTCAATTCATAATGGTATGCATCTGAAACGGGAGCCCACCTGAACACAGGACTCGGGTTATTTATAAAAGATTTGTCTTCGGGGAATATAAGCAGAGGAAAAAACGGTTTCATTTTTACATAAACAACTGTTGTTTGATCCGGCCTGATTTTAATCCCCCAGGAAAACCCCTTTAAAATAAAATCTCCCTTTTCGTCAAATGCATAAATTGTTACAGAATAATTATTGCCGGGTTCAAGATTCCGTATCTTAATTGAAAAATTAAAATTTACACTTTTATCGTCAATTACCGTGTAAACAGTGTCGCTGCCCTGTTTAACAATGCATTTAATGTAAGATATGAATACAGAGGAAGATTTGTAAAGGACATTGCCGGTTTGCTTTATATCAGGTATAACATACATGCCTGCAGGTTTTTCGGGTCGGAAGATCCCGCACTCTGTAATTAGAAATAGAGAGAATAAGAGAAAGATAGTTTTTACTGAAGAGAATTTAAAATATTTTTCCATTTTGACATAGACTCGGTATGTCATTAATGTTATTTATGTTTATTTAGTCTGATACTTAAAAAAAGAACAATTGAGCATGCACTGAGATTCATTCCTGATACAAGCCTGAAAAGAAAATCCGGAAGTATGAATAAACTGTACAGAAAAGTAATAAGCGATGTTGCTGTCCATAAAACATAAGATGCAATATTTGCACTTTTCTTTTTATGACGATACAGGTCTTTTATTGTAGGCCAATATGCCATAAGCCCAAGCACACCGACTCCTCCATACGCAATTGTAATAATTTTTATCAGCAGTTCTTTCATGTTTTGGTCTAAAATTAATTGATTTTATTATTTCCGGCAGGCCCGGAATATAGCTTGCCCTTTTTTATAACGTATTTTACAATGTCAAATGTTCCGAAATATGGAATCTGTTTAAAATTATCAAGATCAAGACAGACAA
>JAGGVB010000094.1 GCA_021158245.1 bacterium
ATTGAATTGATTCCAATTTGAACTCTTTAGTATAAATACGACGCGCTCTCTTTGTCATGTGGACACCTCCTTCTTCCATAATATAAAAAGTGCTTAACTCTATGTCCACTAAAATATAGCAAGTTCAAAACTAAATTAATTATGATAAACAAAATGTCAAGTAAGAAGCAAACTCATTCGTGCATTCATGGCAAAAATATTGGAGTTAGACAATGTCTAAAAACAAATTAACCATAAGAAACAGCACAGCAGAATTTTTGATATTTACATCCCAAGCCGGAGAAAATGGCATAGAAGTCCGTATTGAAGATGAAAATCTCTGGCTTACTCAAAAACTTATTGCAAAACTGTTTAATGTTCATGTTGCAACAATTAATGAACATCTTAAAAATATTTATAAAAGCGGCGAACTTAAAAGAACGGCAACTATTAGGAAATTCCTAATAGTTCAAACCGAAGGTAAACGCCAAGTATCAAGAAATGTGGACTTTTACAATCTCGATGCCATTATTTCAGTCGGTTATAGAGTAAATTCCATAAGGGCAACTCAATTCAGACAATGGGCTACAAAGGTATTAAAGGAGTTTGCTATAAAAGGCTTTGTGCTTGACAAAAAACGACTTGAAAACGGTTCTTATTTTAATGAAAACTATTTCGAAGAGCTACTGTCCGAAATAAGAGAAATACGCCTTTCCGAGCGTAAATTTTATCAAAAAATCACTGATATTTATGCAACAAGTCTTGATTATGATAAAGATGCAAAAACGACAAAAGAGTTTTTTGCAAAAGTCCAAAATAAACTACACTACGGTATTCACGGACACACTGCAGCAGAACTTATTTACAAACGAGCCGACAGCAATCAAGATAAAATGGGCTTAACAAGTTGGAAAAATTCTCCTGACGGTAAAATTTTAAAAACCGATGTTACTGTTGCCAAAAACTATCTGACAAAAGAGGAATTAGAATCACTAGGTAGGATTGTGAATGCTTATTTGGACCTTGCTGAAGAACGAGCTAAAAGACAAATACCAATGACTATGGAAGACTGGGCAAAACGCCTTGACCTCTTTTTAGAGTATGATGATAGAGCTGTCTTAAAAGATGCCGGTAAAATAACGGCTGAAATTGCTAAAAATAAAGCCGAAAGTGAATTTGAAAAATACCGTATAACACAAGACAGACTTTTTGAAAGTGATTTTGACAGAGAAATAAAAAAAATGTTGAAGGAAAATAAATGAACAGCTTTGCAGAGAAATCACCGGATATATTAAAACTGATTTTGGAGAGTTAAGAAAATATGCCACGAATTCATGAATAAAAAATTAGTGCAACTTGTACTGAGCGGTGTCGAAGTATTCGTGGCTTATAAAACCAATATTTCCCTTGTTTGTAATTTCTCAAATCACTATAATTTACTTATCATTATTATTAAAAATACAATCCTGATTTAAAGCGGAGGGACAGTGCAAATGTCCAATGTTATTCATGCAGAACACATTGAAAACAAAATAAACGGCAGTGATTTAATTATAAGAACAAAGGATATTAACACTGAATACCAGGACTACACAACTGACGAGTCCCGCATGCAGGGCACAATGGACGGTATTGCATTCCCGCAAAACGAGGAAGAACTATCTGCAATTCTATCTTTTTGTAAAAAGGAAAATCTTAAAATCACTTTTTCCGGAGCGCGCACAGGAATAACAGGCGGAGCAGTTCCTGACAGCGGTATAGTGATATCATTTGATAAGATGAATAAAATTCTCGGTATGGAGTACGATGAAAAAAACAACATTTTTTACATTAGATGCCAGCCCGGAGTGGTTCTTGCAGATTTAAAAAAGGCTGTCGCAAATGCAGATTTCCCGGGAACAGAGAACTGGACTCCAGAAAGTCTTGACATTCTAAAAAAATTTAAAGCTTCGGGAAAATTCATCTATGCTCCGGATCCTACGGAATTAAGCGCTACAGTAGGCGGAACCGTTGCGTGCAATGCTTCCGGCGCCCGGTCTTTTAAATACGGGCCCACAAGGAGCTTTGTTTACTCTCTCAGAGCAGTACTTGAAGATGGCAGTATAATTTCTCTTACACGGGGGAAAAAAACCGCACTTGACAACGGCTCCTTTATTCTTGAACTTCCTGACGGTATAAGGCGTGAGGGAAAAATTCCCCATTACAAAATGCCGAATGTAAAAAATGCAGCAGGCTTTTATGCAGAGCAGTCAATGGATCTGATTGACCTTTTTATCGGATGTGAAGGTACTCTCGGAGTAATATCCGAAGTTACGCTGCGCCTTGTTCCTGATCCCGGAGAGATACTTGGTATAGTTGCATTCTTCAAATCAGAAGCAGATGCTGCGGGTTTTGTCAGAAAAGCAAGAGGAGAAACAGACAATCCTGCTGCTGAAAAGCCTCTCTCTTTGGAATATTTTGACGACCATTCTCTCAATCTTCTGCGAAAGCACAGGGAAGAATCAGGCCCCGACTCCCCTATTCCAGCTCTTCCCGAAGAAGCTAAATTTGCAGTATATGCAGAATGGGCATTCACAGAAGAAACATTTGAAGATACTGCATTAAGTGCTGTTGAACTATTGGAGTCATCAGGCAGCAGTGAAGATACTGCATGGACTGCAACAGAGCCAAACGAGATTGAACGAATCAAAGCATTCAGGCACGCTTTGCCCGAAGCTGTAAATCAGATTATAGGAGAACGCAGAAAATCCTTCCCTGAGCTTACAAAACTCGGTACTGACATGGCAGTTCCTGACAATGACCTTGAAACAATTCTTGAATACTACAGATCAGAGCTGGACAGTGCCGGACTTGAGTATGTTATTTTCGGGCACATAGGCGATAACCACCTCCACGTAAACATTCTTCCCAAAGATATGGACGAGTACAGGATGGGTAAAGAAATTTATAAAAAATTTGCACAAAAAGCAGTTGATCTCAAAGGAACCGTATCTGCAGAACACGGAATCGGTAAGCTGAAACGGGAATTTCTGGAAATACTCTACGGAGAAGAAGGAATTGAGCAGATGAGGGAAGTTAAAAAAATATTTGATCCTGATGGCCTGTTGAATGCCGGAAATGTATTTGAGTGAGAGAGGGTTATCGGATATCTAATATAACATATTATTTACGTTTACAATGGAGATGGATGTTTTTACACTCACTACTGCTGATAAATAATTCCCAATCAGCAGCATAGAGTTTTTACATTTATGAAATTACCATTCTTTAATTATGGACAGTCAAATACATTCAGGGGTATTATATTCCCCAGAATCACAGTCATAACTCCTTACTGCACCACTTTCAAAGTATTCACAATGTAAACGAGTTACCTTTTTACTATCTCCCTTGCATACAATCCGTTAAAATCAGATTTATAAAATGTGTATTGTGCATATTATTCCTATGGTTTAACAGCAATGCTCACATTTCCATAACCATCACGCGCGCGTACAGCGATATTGGTAATGTCATGTGGCAGCTTGACTTTTGTTGCAGCAACAGCCTTGATAATTCTATCCCTGCTGATTACTTCATACCCGATTACATCACTGCTTACGGACGGGTTCCAGGAAAGTGTGTTTTCGTTGTGTGACAAACCCGAAGGTGGCTTCGGAGCTTCCCAATCGTTCAGCACCTCTGCTATGGCCTCGGCAACAATGGCATGTCCTTTCCGATTTAAATGCACGTGATCCATCACCACATCTGAAAATACGGATTGAATCAATGGGTAAATGTTGACATAAGCGCAGTGATATTGGAGGGCCACATCACGAAATTGGGGTATGAGCAAACGTACACTATAATCTCCGCCAATCGCTTTTTTTGCAACCAGAGAATCCGGAGCATATGGTGGTGGTGAGACAATCGTAATGTGCGGAGAAGGATCATCAGAATTATCAAAATCTCGGATTTTTTCGATGAGCTTGATGAGATTAGGTGCGACTCTGTCTTTTTCCTTTTCGAAACAGGCTTTGCTGTCATTCGTTCCCAAAAGGATGATGACTTCATCAATGGGTTTTTGATGGCTGCGTTTTAGTCCCCACTCTAAATAAGATTTTATATTTCTCAGTGTATTCCAGGACAGTCTGCCGCAATTGTCAAAACCAATCGTGCGTCCGCATTCTGAATGATTGAATACGCTGTCCTCTTTTAATATCGCCGCAAGAGCTTTTGGCCAGCCGCCGTTTATAACGCCATTCGAATCCCCTATGGCAAGAATAATTCGGCCACTTACTTTTCGTTTAATATTGTTAAACTGTTTGCTCTCACTTTCGTTATCCATGTGGCTATTGTTGCATGAACACATCAGTACAGTTATAGCCACAATACCGATACATAAGCCAAGAAGTGTCAAATTTTTTTTCAAAACAGCTACCTTCGTCTTTTTGCTTTCACACTGCCGGAGGTGTTTATCACCTTCGGCCATCACGGCGAGGTGAAGAACACCTCTCTGAGCGAGAATGTTTTCTTTAAGTTTTTTGAAATTTTATTACATATATTTTTCATTATTTATACCATATAACGATGAATCACCCGTCCCGCGCTCTTTTGGACCGGATCAGAAAATTAGTGACTCCGAAATATCGGAACAAGGAAGTAAGTTTGAGTCAAAGAGCATAGCAAGCGGGACATTCCATCCAACAGTTTTCAAGAGACTCGAACAGGAGAGGTGCGCATTGAGTGTCGGGAAGGTACATACTAGACCAGCCTCAATAACAGTTTTTCAAAGAACAAATTAAACATATTTTATTTATTTTTCTCTTGCTTTTGTGCAAGTAGATTGAGTTCACCTGCATTTTGGAGCGAAGCGGAAAAATGTCAGGTGGAACGATTTGTTATGTGTTCTTCTCATTTTACTTATTGAAGTATTCTCTTTGAATCACTGGCTGGGAAATTTCATTACTAGGCCCATCTCCTCTGGAAACATTGACAGATACTTTGCCTTCAAGTGCCTGAAATATTTCTGATACATCATTATGTGTAAAACCAGGGCAAAGCATAATAGCATCTATCTTCTCTTTTTTATAGATACTTTTAGACACTTTTATTGCTTCGTTTTGAGTTTTTACCACAACTGTAAAAAGTTTATACTTACCTGTATCAATAACATTGTTATGTTTTTCATAATCTGCATCAGGCGCATGTGCCAGAAATAATGCCTTAAAAGCCATGATTTACCTCCTTAATTTATCTTGCTATTTCGCTTAAAACTAGTATATAAATTCATTTTTCTTATCACTCCATATTAGCAGAATAAACAAAATTATGTTCATATATACTTTCTACACATAACATAGTATTAACTACCCCCCACCCACATCTATAAATGTCTTTATTCAGAAACATTGTTTCCAATATCAAACATTTTCCGGAAAGTTTCTAATATCAGAAATGTTTCTAATTCAGTCTTTAAGCTCTGTTACAAATTCTTCCTGCCTGCCGAATAAGACGTCCGGCCTCTATTTCACTGTATTTGACTCTCACTTTCTTATCTCCTAACTTCCAAAACCTTAAATCTCCAATCAATATTCATTATTCAAAAAAACACCAGAATATCGAACTCCGAACACCGATTTATGATTTCAGATTTGTTTATCCCCACTCAGCATTCAGCATTCAATCCGCCACATCCAAACGCACTTCTCCCCCTCCGCAGGACGGCCAAAAATTTTAAAATCAGAATAAATAGTCTCTTCTCTCAACGGCAAAGTCCGTTATTAATTAGAAATATCGGTTTGCCTCTCCCCTCTATGAAACGCTTTTCTTTGTGTGACAATTTGTGCTAAAAAAGTGTATTAAAGAAAAGATTAAACGTATTGTAATTAAATTATGCTCAAAAGTCAAGGGGAAAACAGTCGGCAGTCCGCAATGACAAAAATTCTCGCAAAGCACGCAAAGTTCGCAAAGAAAAAAGAAGAAAAATATAGTTTTTTGCTTCACAAATAAATGTTTTTTCCCTGCATTAGAAAAATCTTCGGCTCGGAAATAGGAAAGACCGTATGAATGGTGTCATTCCGGACTTGATCCGGAATCCAGGGGCGGAGAAGTACACTCCCACACTTTCCTATGGATACCCCACAATTTCATCGGGAGGTATGACAAACGCAGGGGCATCAAATAGACTTTTGATACAGAACCGACAGTAATCAGTCAGTCTGGTTCGCTACAAATTACTTTCATTTAATTATTACATTTTACTAAAAAATGATCACTTAAAAATCCAGGTATTCAGCATCTCAACGGCAACAGAATAGTATTTCTCATAATCCTCAGCAGGGGCAGTATACATCCAGGCATAAAAAACTTTTTGGTCGGCTCTGGGCACTATAACCATTAACTGCTGAAAATTTTCATTTTGACGGGTATAACTCAATTGGAAGGCTTTGCCCGTAATATTTTTACTGTTAGATTGAAAGGTAAACGTCTGCGGATTGGTCATCTGAAGATTTTGGGCCCCGTCCTTAAACTGTTTTTCAAAATGAGCAATTACCTCATCTGTCGAATTAAAGTTACCCCCCATTAATGTCGAGGCGAGATTCTGAATATTTACGGTGGAATAAAAAGCAGGGATACCCTTCCTGCCGCTGAAAACAACTATATGCGGTTTTGTTTTAACCCAGACCCAGTCCCCCGGGTAATTAATACTGTAGCCGAGATTTTCATCGTCAAAAACATTAGAAAGAGAAACAGACGATTTATCCGAAGCGGGTGCCTCTGCCCGGGCAATAATGGTAAAGGTAGCCGTGATGGCATCCGATTCCGCGGCTTTGGATTGAAACATATCAACCGGCGCCAGACTCCAGACAATATAGGCAATGGAATTCTGAATAGTAAAAAAGGCACCGGCCGCCACTTCGGTTCCGTTATAAACACCCTTATATCCGCCTATCTTTCCCTTATAACCGTTTACACTATGCTCCATCAGAGCAAGCTGTTCACACTCACCCAGGATACTAGTTTTAAACAGATTGGCAATAATATCTATTTTCACGTTGCTGTTGACTTTGAAGGCACGTATTCTAATCGCCAGATTCTGATCAGGACTGACAAAAGCATGAATCCGGTCTGTACCTTCGTCAAATGAATTCTTCTGCCAGTTATTTGGCACATTAATTTTAAATTTGAATTGAGAATCCTCAACCCAGTCGCCGAAAAGCGGCAGACTTGAAATGATAAAACCTGCTAAAATCATCACCAAAATATTTCTTTTCATAGTTCTTTCCCCTTCTTTTTCCCATTATCTATTATGAATTATTCATCTTTTATTCTTTATTGTTTCAATTTCAATCATGCCCCACGTACTGCCGTTCAATCGGCACCGCCAGTTCAACTCCTATTTCATCAAGAGCCTGTTTAATGCCAAAATTACGGGCAACCTCTGAAGCATTGCCGACCTGATATTGAACAAGATGTATCGCTTCTGTCTTAAATTCCTTTGTATAGCATCGTCTGCGTTTCGTCATGTGGACACCTCCTTCTCAAATAATATAAAAAGTGCTTAACTCTATGTCCACTAAAATATAGCAAGTTCAAACCGATACTAATAGGTAAAAACAATTTAAATTAGCAGTAAAAGAAATAATATTACCCCTCAGAAAAGCCGTACATCAACGCCACACACAAACTATTGGCTGAACTTAAATTTGAAAATTCAAACAATCGGTTTAATCCTGTTCATGCATAGGTCAGCGAATTATTTTCCAAGGATTCAATATTTATATATTACAATTTTGAAAATCACATTCATTAATAGTCACAAAACAAAAATTATTTTTTTAGCAATCGCTGCAATTAGAGAATCTATCGTCGGCATTTTAACACCTTGCATTTCGAGAGCAGCCATCATTTTACCCCATTGTCAATATACACTTTGAATACAGCAATTGCCTGCTTGAACCTGAAACTTGAATCCGCATAGCTAAATCGCAGTAATGTAAGGAAGCTCCCGATGCCTGCCGCCAAAATCAAGGCCGTATCCTACTACAAAAATATTGGGGAAAGTAAATCCAACATAACCAATATCCACCCTAATCCAGCAACAGCGCCAACAAACGTTTCTGATTCGGCACGCGTAAGCTCATTCAATAATCAGTTTAACATCAAATAAATCAGATCTTCTGAAAATAAAAAATCTACTACCTTCTGATTGAAAAAGTTATTAATCCCGCTATGCGGGAGTCATCTGTTTCCTCCTTTTTATGGTTTGTTTAGAACTATTGGAGTTTACGATGACTTTGCTTTTTTTAAAGTACGATGGTTGCGAACTTTAATGTACACAATCGGAAAATAATTGTAGATATATCAATTAATTTTTTTTTCAATATAAACAGTTGATGTTTTTATATCGTGAGAAATATCAAACCCCCGTTTTTTGAATAAGGTAATCATTCTGTTGTTATCTGATGTTGTTTGAGCAACAATTCTCTTTAATCCCCATTTTTTTGAGATTTCCATACAATAATCGGTAATATGGTTGCCTAATGCCTTATTTTGCCATTTATCAGTTATAAGTATTGCATATTCTACTGTTTCATGTTCAATGTCAGCTATAAGTCTTCCAACTCCGACTATTTTTTTTTGTCCATCTTCAATAATTTCAGCAACTATTGCAATTTCACGGTCATAATCAATATAGCAATACCTTACAGCGACCTCATGAAAAGCCCATTGGAAAAAATAATTAAAACGGCAATAAATAGATTCTCGAGAGCAGTTGGCTAAAAATTCAAACCACATAGGTTCGTCTTCAGGTTTGATAGGACGCAATATTATATTTTTCCCATCAATTTTAAAAGGTTTTGAAATATATTCTTCAGGATATGGTACAATTGATAAATGAGAATATTTCTCTTGTTGTGTTTTAGGAATAGATTTATCAATAACAATTCTGGCGTCAAGAGCAATAATTTTATTATTTGAAACAAGAAGAGGATTAATGTCTAACTCTTTGATTTCAGAATAATCTGTTGCAAGATATGATAATCTAATAATTACTTCAATAAGTTTATTCAAATTAACAGGCTTACTTCCTCTGTATCCATTTAGCAATGGCCATATTTTTAGTTCCTTAAGCATTTTTAGTGCTAATTTTTCATTCAATGGAGGAAATCCAAGAGAACGGTCGGCAAATAATTCTGCAGTTACTCCACCGGCTCCAACCAAAATTACAGTTCCAAAAACATTATCTCTTTTAATTCCCAAGATCAACTCTATCGAATCAGATATTTCAACCATTGATTGAACAGTAACACCTTTGATTGTTGCATCCGGCATTTTTTCAGAAATCCCTTTGAGCATAGAGTTATAAGCTTTCTCTGCCTGTTCATCATTTTGAATATTTAATATTACTCCACCAACATCCGATTTATGAGTTATTTGTGGAGAGAGTATTTTAAAAACAACAGGATAGCCAATATCATTTGAAATTGATTTTACTTGATTAATATTTTGTGCAGATTGAGGAATTGACACAGGAATGCCGTAAGCTTTTAATAATTTCTTTGATTGTTCCTCAGAAAGAATTGATGAATTGTCTTTTATAATTTTATTAAATTCTTTATGAATTTCTTTTCTGTTTAATGAAAATTCTACAGGAATATTCTTTGGTGTTTCATATAAAGCTTCTAGATTTTGTGAATATGTAACAAGTGTCATAAATGATCTAATGGCTTGCTCCGGAGTGTTGTATGATGCGATATTGTATTCATTCAATATTCTCACTCCTTCTTTCATGTAATGTCCGCCCAACCAAGATGCAAGTATTGGTTTAGATGTTGTCTTCTGCAATTCGCCAATTGCTCTGGCTGCAGCCGAAACATTAGTCATTGCCTGAGGTGTTAGGATTACTAATATTGCATCCACATTTTTATCCTCCAGAACAATTTTTGTTGCTTTAACAAATCTTTTATAACGGTCATCGCCTATTACATCTACAGGATTTCTGTGAGACCACATGGGAGGAAGACTTTCATTAAGTTTGTTCATCGTCTCATCAGATAATTTAGCCAATGTTCCGTTAGCAGCAATTAAAGCATCCGTAGCCATAACACCGGGACCTCCTGCATTGGTAACAATTCCTAATCTGGCACCTTTCGGAATTTTGTTCCTGCCAATTAAAGCAGCACAATCGAAAATTTCTCCAATATCATAAACCCGGGTAATAGCTGTACGCTGAAAAACAGCATCATATATGTCATCTTCTGCGGCAAGAGCTCCCGTGTGAGATGCAGCTACTGCTGCCGATTCAGGAAATCTTCCTGCTTTATAAACAATGATTGGCTTGGTTTGGGCAAATGCTCGAGAAGTAGATATAAACTTCCTTGCATTGATAACTGCTTCTATATACAAAATAATAGAATTAGTTTTTTCATCAATACCTAGATAGTCAATTAAGTCACCAAAATCGACATCTATTGTATTACCCAATGAAATAAAAATAGAAAATCCAATTTTTTCTTCTCTTGCCCAATCAAGAACAGAAGCGCAAAGTGCTCCCGACTGCGAAATGAAAGCAATATTTCCTTTATATGGAAGAGTAGGAGCAAAGCTTAAATTCAAATTCAAAGTAGGAACAATAATTCCAAGACAATTAGGTCCAATAATTCTCATTCCTACATATTGTTTTCTTATTTCTTTTATTTCTTCTTCTAATTTTTGACCTTCTTCACCAATTTCTTTAAATCCGGCAGACATAATAATTATGCCTTTAATATTGGCATCACCACATGCTCTCACCCAAGATGGCACTTGTTCGGCAGCAGTGCAAATCACTGCAAGGTCGGGTTTTCTTGGAAGACTCTCAAGATTTGGAAAACATGATATTCCCATGACTGCTTCACTGGTTTCGTTAATTGGATAAACAACCCCTCTGAAACCACTACCCACAAGGTTTGATAAAACTTTTCCACTTACGCTGTTAGGATTAATTGAAACTCCAATTAAAGCAATTCTATTTGGTTTAAAAATACAATCCAGATTGTGACCACTCATTTAAACACCT
This sequence comes from bacterium, assembly GCA_021158245.1. Taxonomy (NCBI): domain Bacteria; species bacterium. Next base: position 11,024 of record JAGGVB010000094.1, read on the forward strand.
CATTAATATTTTCACCTCAAATCAGAAGTCATAACGGCTTACGCTATGAATATTTGATAATTTCATAGTACTCATCTTTTAAATTACGATAAACCTGAAACAAGATGCAATCATTAAATTTACTACTTCCAAGGTTGGGCTAGTTCAAAACATTTTGCAGCTCTCGTGAAATAATTTATTTTCTTTGAATATTCCAAAGATTCATCGGCTATATCCAAATATTTTTCAGCGGCCTCCAAATACTTAAACTCACATTCAAATTTCTCGGCAACTTGAATCATATACACTGGATGCTTTTTAATGGTTCGTGAAAATCACCGGTAAAAATAACCGCCAGCCGAACGGAACACCGGAAGAAAATTAACCTAAAAGAAAGAACCACACCCAATTGAAATGAGTATCCTCAACGCCCGTAACATGCGTTGGCCAAACTGAAAAGTGAAAATTGAAGGTAGCGTTTTCATCCAGTGCATTTTTTTGTTAGCAGACTATTGGGAAAACTTGATTATTAAATTTTAAAGAGCAATCGAATTTATAGTGAACCATTAATATATTTATGTAATATATTTGATATAAGAGATTGATATGGGACACCTTCTTGATATGATTTTTCTTTTAGACTTAAATAATCTCTTTCAGTTATCCTAATATTTATTCGTTTATTTTTTATTGATGTATTTTTTGCATACTGTGCATGCAGTTTTTTTTCTTCTTCAATATTATCAATATATTGCCATTCGTCATTTTCATATGATTCGACCAATTCTTTTTCTTCGGTATCTAAGTAATCAAAATTATTCATAGTTATTTCCTCAAATATTTTTTTGTAGCTTTTCTGTTTAGTACAATAGAAAAAGGGAATCTTCTGATTACACATCTACGGAAATTCTAATAACATAACTTGTACATTTCAGGAAAGGTAAGTATACTTTTTATCGCTATCTCGATACAATCTAAGAATTCAAAGCCAAGTCCTCTCCTCTGCTTTTCGTACCATTCGAATACAAACGCTACGTCATGCTTAGCCCTCTGTGTATAACGAAGCCTCACTTATGTTTTCCCCTTAGTTCTTCATGAACTTCTCTCCATTCATGAAGTGTTAACTTCCCGCTTTTATATTCTTTATATCTTTTGTCCAGCTCAACTTTTTGCCATTCAGGCAAAGGTAATTCTGAATTGCTGCGAGCTATTGAATCCCAAATATCTTCAACAAGTATCAGCCTTTCAGACAAATCCAATTTGTCTATCTCTTTGATAAATTGATTTGGTTTCATATCAGCACCCCATAAAAACAGTTCAGGTTTTTATCAATATAACAAAATTCAAACACAAGTTCAACCAAAATGAGCAGCCACCAGTACGCCCTTCTGGTTCTTATCTTAAATAAACCGGAATTTACTTGATAAACTCCTTTCCAAAACAACCTGCACAGCACATCCGCAATGGCTTTGAAACTGCAGCACTGGATTTGGTCAAGGTATTCCCATTATCATCATAAGTATAAGTAATCTCATTCTCAGCAAGCAGACGATCATTGGCATCATAGGAATACAGCGTAGAATCGCCATCATCCACTTTCATTACGCGGTTTCCTGCCTGGTTGTACGCGTAGAATATAACACGATATGCATATATCATTCTATCAATACATAAATTTAAAACAGCTATCGAATCAATGAAAACATTGTAAAAAACCGGACAAATCAAAACGTCCGGTTTAAATGCATTATGAAACGGTATGGTATTGTTACGATATCATCCTCAACTCACAAACAGGCTCTTTGTGGAAAAATTCGGATCACTCGTTACATTCAGGCCCAGCTTTCTCAGCCCTCCTTCATCACCCGGTGTGGGAATGTGCGTCAAATGCACCTCGCACCCTTTTATTTTGGGTATGGTACGCATGGCTGCTTCAGCTGTGGGGTTTGTTGTAGCGCTGATGCTAAGGGCTATGAGAGTTTCCTCTACATTAAGGCTGAGGAACTTGGACCCAAGAATATCACGTTTGAATGAGCCGATTGATTCTGTAACAGTCGGAGCCAGCACATGTATAGCATCAGGTATGCCTGCCAGATACTTGGTCACATTAAGAATAAGGCTGGACGCCGCGTGCATAAGGCCTGAATTCTTGCCTGTAATGATTACACCGTCAGAAAGTTCCAGGGCCGCGCCGCAATAGATACCATCATGGCCTTTTCCATTGTCTTTTGCGTCTTCTGCCGCGTCCCTTGCCTCTTTGACAACCAGCCGGTCAAACGGCTGGAGATTCATCTCTTTCATAAGTAACTCTGCCCTCTCTACCGTACCCTTGTCCACAAATCCCAGCACATGCTCGCAGCTGTACCTGAACCACCTGCGTATAATCTCCTGCCTTGCAGCATGCTGCACTGCCTCATCATTCACAATGCCGAAACCGGCTCTGTTCACTCCCATATCAGTAGGCGATTTATACACCGGTTCTTTGCCCGTTATTTTGCCCAGAATCCTTTTGAGCACCGGGAAGATCTCAACATCACGGTTGTAATTGACCGCTGTTTTTCCGTACGCTTCCAGATGAAACGGGTCGATCTCATTATAGTCCCTGATATCGGCTGTTGCAGCCTCGTACGCCACATTTACCGGATGTTTGATAGGCAGGTTCCATATGGGGAATGTTTCAAATTTGGCGTATCCTGCTGTTACACCCCTGGTATGCTCATGATACAGCTGGGAAAGGCAGGTTGCCAGTTTGCCGCTGCACGGCCCGGGCCCGGTTACCACAACCAGTGATTTATTGGTTTCGATATAATCATTGGCGCCGTAACCTTCCTCGCTTACAATAGTTTCAACATCAGTCGGGTATCCCTTGGTAAACCTATGCGTGTATACGCGTATGCCCCTGTGAGCCAGGCGATTTTTGAAGACCGTTGCAGCAGGCTGGTCATCATACCGGGTTATAACAACAGCGCTGATCTCTATGTCCCAGTCCCGCAAGTCGTCTATGAGTTTCAGCGCGTCGGAATCATAGGTAATGCCGAAATCGGCCCGCACTTTTTTCCGTTCGATATCACCGGCATAAATACAGAGGATAATATCAGCGTTTTCGCGCAGAGTGTGAAGCAGTTTCATTTTTACATTGGGGTCAAATCCCGGGAGCACCCGCGCTGCATGATAATCATACAGCAGTTTCCCGCCGAATTCCAGATACAGCTTGTTGTCGAATGCCGATACCCTCTGGAGAATAGCCTCGCGCTGCTGCGTGAGATATTTTTTATTATCGAATCCCAATGTATTACTCATGAATCGCTCCTTTTCTATGAACATGCACACAGAGATCTAAGCTGTATGCTAAAATTACAATATATAATATATTTTTTTATCATAATAAATCACTTCGTAAGTAACATCAGTGCTTTAAGCCTGGGGACAAGCCACGACACAGCACCTGTTAATATAAAAATAAATCCACTGCATTCACAGTATTTTTACAGGAAATTTTTAACTCAACTTCACCCCAATTTTAAAAGGGCAAACTTGTTTCTATAGCACTTACGGCATGCAGGGGCCTTTATGGGTCACTACAGATTTTCAACATATACTTTTTTGTTTTACACGGAACATAGTTCAAATTTAGCCCATCATAAATAGTCTTGTGAAAACTTTCCGGTTCCGAACATTTTCGGATGAACAGTGTATGTCCTTCTTTAGTCAAAAACCGATTTGTTACTCTGCATCTAGTTGACATTCTATCACGGATATTGCGCCAACTTATATTTATACCGCTTTGTTTTAAACTGCTGCGGATACTGTGAAGTAAATGATATGAAAGAAGAGTAATAAATATGTGGGCGTCGCTTCGTTCCTCTTTCTGATGAAAAACAGGACGCATTAACAGATCTGTTTTCAAAGTCCTGAAAGCATCTTCGACCTCAGTCAACATGATATAGATATCCCATATCTCTTTTTCCGAAAGATCAAGGCGGTCAGTCCTCAGAAAATAACTGCCTGAAAAACGATTGTCCGATTGTTCTTTCAAATATTTCCAGGTAATCCTTGATGCCAAAGCATCTCTCTCTTCGACATGGATACTATAAAATCGAGCAATCGAGCTGTACTTTTCTTTCAGCCGCCCAATTTTTTCAAGAACTTTGTCATAGCGTTTTGTACAGCCTTTTTTATTGATAGATTTTGAAAGATATTTCAATTGCTCTTCAAAATTTTCTCTGAGCCGGGCTTGCATAGATTGTTCTTTTTTCTTCTTCAGGTTGGATTTACAATAAAGTAAAACTTCACCATCCCTGGTAATGCGTTGGGCCTCCACCTTGTTTTGTCTGGTCTCTTTAATGGTTATGTATTCATCCGATAAAGGAGGATCAAACTTCTTGCG
>JAGGVB010000095.1 GCA_021158245.1 bacterium
AACATAATCAGTGTTTTTATCATTATCACGGGCCAGAATCAGATATTCATCTGCATGCGCAACAGTATTCCATACAAATGATATTGACGTCGTATTGTAATCCGCATGCCAGCTTGATCCCATATCCATATACAGAGCAAATCCCGTAACCTGAGCCGGCACTTCAGTAATTTCAGGTTCTGTTGAGAATATAAAAGAGAGCCCGGTAGCTGTCTGCGTTATGAAATCCTCCGGGATAGATGAATATATTTTAAATACAACCGTATAAGTTTTATCGTATTCGAGATTACCAACAGGGTTAATAACAAGTGTTTTCTGATCCCCTGTCAGAGAGAGATTTATATCCACATAAAAACCCTGATCGTCTATAAGGCGTACGTAAGTATTCGGGTTGGACAGATTAACAGCCATTGAAAAAGTGATTTCAATATTGCTCTCAACCGGGAATTGAGTATCCATTATTCCCTGGCTTTTTTCAAGGTTTGTTGATACAAATTCAATGCCTGCCTGAGTGTGTATGTTATAAGTCTGAGAGAAAGTGTTATTATCCATTGACTTTCCATTTATGGAAAGAGTATAGTCTTCATCCGGCCTTAAGTCAGCATAAGGGTCAATTGTCAGAATCAGACTGTCCGTCCACGAAATATTTGTCTCAATCAGAGTCCCGGACCTGTAAAGATTAATATCAAATGTAGATGGATCCATCTTCTTGGAAAATGTTGCGATAAAACTGGACGTAACAGGGAAATTATTATTATTAACAAAATTATTCTGTGTAATAATAGGCGTAGCTGATACAGGATCTAAAACAACGTCTCCGATTGAATGGGAGCTGCCGTCGTACATAGTTACCTGTTCAAAATAGGATTCGTATTCAATCCCTACTTTTGTAAAGGGCAAAGTCTGTATTATAACAGTAGGTGTACACGGCAGGCTGTCAAAAGAGAAAAATCCGGAACTATTTGTTGTAGTTATGTAACGCGCAGGTATAACATTGTACCCATCATCCACTGTCTCATTATGATTTATTGTATAACGATAATCCGCAGCAACTGTTACTCCCTGTGCAAGCGATGTTGTGTTGTCGCTGAAGTTATAATAAATAGTTCCTTCTATGTGATTGCTTCTTTTGTAGAGGTCTATATTCTGAGTGACGTTGTGGCGGTAATCTTTATCAGTAGCAGGGCAGCAGTCAAGTATGTCATTTAGTTCCGGGATTGTTACAGTGATTTTACTTTGAGAGTGAGATTCAGGGCCTGTAAAATAGAGCTCGTGAAGACCTGAGCTGAGGCTGTCAATAAGATAGTAACCCAGATTTTTACAAGCTGTTGAATGGGTAACACCATTATCAATCCATGTAATTTTTACTGATCCGCTGTCAAAAGCTGCATTTGTCGTGAAATCTGAGATAACACCGCTTACAGTGCCCACAACACGGCCGTTTGCCAGCTTAAGCTCAGGCGGTGTAACAGTATGGTCGGAGCAGCTGCTCATAAAAAGCGCAATAACCACTACTGCGCCCAAAAATTGCTCTATTTTTATCATGGCAGACCCCACTTTAATTAATAATTTATATTCTCCAATAGAGAATATAATCACCCGATAAATAAATGTCAACAAATACCTTGTTTAAATTAATTTTTATAAAAATAAAAATAATGCTTGATTTTCTTAAGGAATTATAATATAATCATAGTGTGTTGCAATTTTCCCCTTTTCTTCTGTAAATTAAACGGGGAGTTTGATATGAAACTAAAAATAGTTGTTATTTTTATCGTTTCCGTATTTTTTTTACAGCCGGCCCTGGCTCAAACTGTAATAAAAGTTAAAGATCCCTATGTACTCCTTAAATTTGATAAAGGTTTTGATGCTCAAAAGGGAGACATCCTCTACATTTACAGAAATCTGGAAAACGGTAAGCGTGTTGTTGTTGCAAAAGTTAGTGTAATGGCTGTAAAAAAGGATCTCTGTGCAGTTAAAATTATCAAAAAAAGCAAACGGCATCCTCTGGCATTAGGAGATCTTGCAAAAAAACCGTCTTCGGGAATAAGCCCTGAAATTGATGAACAGACATTTGCATCAGTAAAAAAGGAACAAAACAGGCCGGCATCTGTTTCCATTATAAATAGTTCGGAAAACAGGAATCATTTGATTACGTATCTTACTGCGTCTGCAGGACTTGTCATTTCCGGGCTCGGCTACTACTATTACGATCAGGCAGGTATAACGGCAAGTCAGCACTATTCTACAACAACAGAATACGAAAATCTTGTAATCTTAACAGATAAATACGACAAAAGAGCAAACTACTGTTTTTACATAGGGGGAGGATTAATAGCAGCAGGACTGCTGCACTATTTTTTAACAAACAGCACCGGATACTATCCAAGCACTGCATCATATAATATTATGCCTGTAACTTCACCGGGATTCAGCGGATTAAGCATTGCAATTCCTCTTTAGTTTCAAGAGGATTCCGATCCGTACCTGATAAACAAACAATAAAAATATTTTATGGACAGATAAGCTGTTAATGGTTTGAATTATTATTTTTGGAATTGATGCTGAGTGATCAAATATTGGTGAATGCTGTTCATTAAAGATTCCTTTATCTTGCACACTTATTCAAAAAAATTACTACATAAGGGGCCACGTTACAGGTACTTATCCAGGTCAATTTTGATTTCGTAGACTTTGCCCATCATAAGTAAAAATTCTGATTCTGAACAGCCAAGAGATTTTTGAATTGTTTTGGAAATATCTTCCTTTATATTCTTTCGTAATTTCTCTGTTGCAAGAATAGACATGAGATTGCCAATTGTTACAATTCGCCTGATCCTTCCAGTTTCAGAAGAGATGTCAATTTTTGGGAGATCGCTTAAATCGTGCGCCGAACAAGTCTCCCTTATATCTTCGGGAAGCTGCCAATGAGTGCACAGGAGCTCTCCGAAGTAGGAACTATGGGGTATGTTATAAAAATCTTCAGCTTCCCGGCAGAGAGAACCCTGTTTATTACAGTATATCTCAACAGCCTTAAAGTGCTCGGGAAAAAATTTTAAATAGATTAATTTTCCTATATCATGCAGAATTGAGTGAACCCACAAATCATTGCTGTTCAGCAAAGGTTCATATTCTTTACCAAGAAATTTTGCAGTAAGTGCAGTATAGTTTGAATGATACCATATTTTGTGAAATGCGTGTTTGTCAGCAGTTGATAAGGCATCAAGGACATATACGGATATTACAATACGATACACTTCATTAATTCCGAGATATGCTACTGCAAGGTTTATATCCTTAACTTCTCTTGGAACGCTGTAATATGCAGAATTAACGATTTTTAGTATCTGTGCAACGAGGCCGGGGTCTTTTTCAATTATCTCTACAATTTTACGAATGCTCACATTTTCCGAAAAAACTATTTTGCGTATTTCGGTAATGGCTTCCGGCAATGCAGGCAAAGCATTGTATTTTTTTAAAAACTCATCCTGATCAATTTTTATTGGCTCTAATTTTTGTGTCATTGTAATTAAACATCCTATTTTTAATAACCGGTTAAACTTCCATGTACAGTATAATCACACATCAATTTACAATATGTCTCAATAACCATGCCATATTATTGCCGAGAATTTTCATTGTTCCGATTCCTTCAAGATCCTTTTTTACATCAGCAGGGTCTCTTCCTATTCCAAGGTTCCAGTATCTGGATCCAACCACAATCATTTGACTGATTAGAAAAAAGTGATTGATCGTATCAAACACATGAACTGCACCGCCTCGTCGTACAGCTATAACCGCAGCGCCGATTTTTCTTTTAAAAAGATCGCCATTGGCTCTCGCAACAAAACCTGCCCTGTCAATAAGGGCTTTGATCTCAGTTGTAACATCTGCGAAATATGTGGGAGAGCCGAGAATAATTCCGTCAGCTTCTATCATCTTTTCAATCCAAATGTTCAGGTCGTCGGAATCTATGGAACACCGGTTGTTTTTATTTCTCACACAATCGTAGCAGGCTGTGCAGCCTCTTAATGGTTTCCCGCAGATATCTATAAGTTCTGTTTCGATACCTTCCGGTTCAAGCTCGGAAAATATTTCCTTAATCAAAACGGAAGTGTTCCCGTCATGCCTGGGGCTCCCGTTAAAAGCAACAACCTTCATAATGCCCCTTTTTTAATTATTTTGCATTATATACAAGGTAACAAAATCATTATCAATAGGTCAAGAACATTCTCAATGATTCTATTTTGATTTTTGAGCCTCTTTATAAAACTGTCAGCATTTTATTTCTATGTGTTCATTTTCTTTACACCTTGATGAGTAAAAGGAGGCAGCATAAGGGAGCAAGTTTGTTAAGTTATAAAGTTCATCAAGTCATCAAGT
>JAGGVB010000096.1 GCA_021158245.1 bacterium
CCGCCGCCTGACATGGCAATAATTTTTACATCAGGAGATATCTTTTTTAAATCCCGAATAGTTTCTATCCCCTCTTTTTTCGGCATAATGATATCAGTTAAGACAAGGTCAGCGGGCCTCTCATTGTACAATTTGATTCCCTCTTCTCCGTCACCTGCAATTACAACTTCATGGCCTTCTCTTTCAAGGTAGCGTCTTATAATTGTCTGGATTATGCGTTCATCTTCCATTACAAGTATATATGCCAAAACTGAAACCTCCCTTCTGTCTGCACTTATTAAGCAGAAACATTAATAGAAAGAAACAGAATTTAAAGAGCACGGGTATTCTTACTCCTGTTTTATTCCCCTTTTCCTGAAGAGGATTCATCACCGATCACACGGCTGGAAAGAATAACAATCGGAGCCAGCGGTACATCCTGCATGCCGTTCCTGATTCCGGTCTTTGCTTTGGCAATCTTGTCAACAACACCCATACCCTTAACAACTTCACCGAAAACGCAATACCCATATCCCGAAGCACTGCTGTTTTTATAATCAAGCGGATGGTTGTCCACCAAATTGATAAAAAATTGAGATGTCGCGCTGTTCACTTCTCCGGTACGCGCATAAGCTACTGTACCGCGGTAATTCTTTAAACCATTATCCGCTTCATTCTGAATAGGGCTGTTAACCGGCTTTCTGTTAAGATTTGCATCAAAACCGCCGCCCTGAATCATAAATCCGTCAATAACTCTGTGAAATACAGTCCCATTGTAAAAGCCTGAACGTACGTATGAAAGAAAATTGTTTACAGAGACAGGTGCATCTCCCGGAAAAAGTTTAATTTCAATATCCCCCACAGTAGTCTGAAAAATCACGGTTAGAGGCGGTTTTTTATTAACAGATGAAGAACTGCACGCAGCAATAATCACGGATAGAACCGAAGCTATAAGCCCTAATACAATTGAATTCCTTAACATTTTTTTCCTCTTATTTTTTAACATTTTCAGGGACAGTAACCTCAGCCTTTAAAATTACCACCTCTTTTACAGGAACATCATTCATGCCTTTGTATGTATGTGTTTTTACATTGGCAATTTTATCAACAACATCCATTCCTTTTATTACCTTGCCGAATACTGCATAGCCGAAATCCAGCGGAGTATCACCTTTATGATTAAGAAATGCGTTATCAGCATGATTAATAAAAAATTGTGATGTCGCGCTGTTTATTACAGAAGTCCGTGCATAGGCAATAGTGCCGCGCTTATTCTGCAGCCCGTTTGCAGCTTCGTTCTGAATCGGCGGACGTGTTGTTTTGCGTTTGAAATTTTTATCAAAACCGCCGCCCTGGATCATAAAATTTTTTATAATTCTGTGAAAAATCACACCATCATAAAAACCGGCTTTAACATATTTAATAAAATTATCAACAGAAACAGGCGCTTTATCCCTGAAAAGTTCAAGCATGATATCGCCTTTGTTTGTTTTCAGCAAAACCCTGGGATTGTCCGCTGACAGAGAATTGGAAGCAGATGTAAAAATAGCAATCAAAGCAGCATATACTAATATTTTTCTAAAATCCTTCATAACATCTCCTCTATAATTTTATTTATCATTCATTGCTTTGTATAATTTTTCCCACGTCTTTTCCAGGCCTTCTGAAATGATCTTTGTGCCGCCTGTAACGGGCATAAAATTTGTATCCCCATTCCATCTCGGTACTACATGGAAATGCACATGATCTGCAATTCCTGCTCCTGCAGGCCTGCCAAGATTCATGCCTATGTTAAATCCCTGAGGATTCATTACATCTTTCAGTACCTGGCAGCATTTGTCAATAACCTGAAAAAGCTCGAGTTTTTCCTCATCGTCAAGTTCCTGAATTGTACTTGTGTGCTTATACGGGACAATCAGGAGATGGCCGTTATTATAGGGGAATCTGTTCATAATTACAAAACAGGTTTTTCCCCTGAAAACTATCAAATTTTCTCTGTCTTTATCTTCTCCTGGCTTTGTACAGAATATACATCCGTTATCCTCATTAACATTTTCAATATACTCCATACGCCACGGAGCCCATAAAATATCCATCAGCACATCCCCTGTAAAGGAATTAAAAAAAATTTATTTTTTTATTCTTCGCTCTCTTTTGCAGCTTTTGCGCCTTCAATTATCTTTTTCTCCTGATCTTTCGGTACAGGTTCATAATGAGAGAAAGAACGTTTGAAAAGACCCCGTCCTGATGTTATGGACCTGAGAGTCGTAGCGTACCTGTCAAGTTCTGCAAGCGGTACTTTTGCACGTACGATCTGGAAATGCCCTTCGCTGTCCATTCCGCTGATTTTTCCCCTGCGGCCGGAGAGATCACCCATAACGTCGCCCATATAATCTTCAGGAACTTTTACTTCTACATTATAGATCGGCTCAAGAAGAATGGGCTTTGCCTTAAGCATACATGCTTTGAAAACCTCTCTTCCTGCAGACTGGAAAGCTATCTCTTTTGAATCTACCGGATGCTCTTTTCCGTCATAAACAATTGCTTTTACATCAACAACTTTGTAGCCTGCAATAGGGCCGTTTGTCAAAACATCCCGCACACCTTTTTCAACAGCAGGAATAAATACAGCAGAGATTGCACCGCCTTTGACAATATTTGCAAATTCAAATCCCTTACCTGACTCAAGCGGCTCAATCTTCATCCATACCTCTGCAAACTGCCCTGCACCGCCAGTCTGCTTCTTATGGCGGTACTTATCGTCAGCTTTAGCTGTAATGGTTTCGCGATACGGAATTTTGGGACGTTTCTCATCAACTTCAACTCCAAACCTCTCTTTCAAAGCATTTATAATCACTTTCAGATGAAGGTCACCCTGTCCGGAAATGATAGTCTGTTTCAGTTCTGCATCCTGAACAACAGAAAAGCTCGGGTCTTCATCATGAAGCACATGAAGCCCATTGGAGATTTTATCCTCATCTCCCCTGCTCTTCGGATCAATAGCAACACTGATTACTGGTTCGGGAAACTTTATTTGAGGATAAACTATGGGGTTTTTGGGATCTGAAAGTGTATCGCTTGTAGAAGTATATTTTAATTTGACCAATGCTCCTATATCTCCGGCAGAAAGTACTCCTGCTTCCACTCTCTTTTTGCCGTTTAAAAGATATATCTGGCCGATCTTTTCACTTTTTTGATTTATCGAATTATAGACTTCATCGCCTGAACGAATAGATCCTGAAAATACTTTTATTAAAGACAGCTCTCCAACGTGCGCTTCGGAAATAGTCTTAAAAACAAATGCGCTGAAAGGTTCTTCAGCAGATATCTTACGTTCAATTTTTTCATCTTTCCCCGGGACAGTACCTTCTCTTGCAGTAAAATCAGACGGCGCAGGGCCGTATGCTGCGAGGAAATCAAGAAAGCTGTATCCTCCAATATTTTTTGCAGCAGCACTGCACAAAACCGGCATAATTTTTTTATTTAATATGCCCGCTCTTATACCTTTTTGAAGTTGTTCATCATTAAGATCGCCCTGCTCAAAATATATCTCAAGAAGTTCATCATCACTTTCAGCAGCAGCTTCCACTGCCTGGCTTCTCATCTCTTCAGCCTTTGATTTCAAATCATCCGGCAGATCCGATTCAGTTACCTTTCCGCTGCTTTCTTCGAATGTCAGCAGCTTCATCCTGATAACATCAACAATTTTATTAAATCCCTCGCCCTGATTTACAGGAAACTGGAATGCAACAGCGCCGTTACCGTTTCTCTCTTTTATAGATGCAAATACTTTATCAAAATCAGAATGCTCATTGTCAATCCTGTTAACAACAAAACAGCGGGGAATTCCATACTCATCGGCAAAACTGATAACCTGTTCTGTTCCGACTTCTATTCCTTCTACAGAGGACAATACAACAACTGCAAAATCAGCAACACTTAATGTACCCTTTGTATCGCCTAAAAAATCCGAATACCCCGGTGTGTCTATAATATTTACTCTGCACCCTTTGTGTTCTCCGTGAAGGACAGAAGAGCTTATTGAAATCTTTCTTTCAATTTCATCAGGATGATAATCTGATATTGTTGTCCCCTCATCAATCGTTCCAAGTCTGTTGGTCTCGCCCATTGTATAGACTAAAGCCTCTGCAAAAGAGGTTTTGCCAACTCCTCCATGGCCTGCTAATGCAATATTACGGATTTTATCAACAGAGAATTCCTTCACTGAGTACCTCCTTTTTTAATGCTGTTCAACTATTCATCTATCTTGTTAAGAAGATTCTTTTTTACCTGATCTCTTAATATACGCCCTGTAGGCCCTTTGGGGAGTGATGAAAAGAAATGTACTGATCTGGGGCATTTGTAAGCAGCCATTCTCTCCAGACTGTAATTAATAATTTCTTTTTCATCTGCTGTTTTCCCATCCTGCAGCACGATACATGCATGGATATCTTCACCGTGTTTTGGGTCAGGAAGGCCTATTATTACGATCTCTTTTATCTTGGAATGCCCCTGCAGAAATTTCTCAACTTCCCGCGGGTATACATTAAAGCCGCTTTTGACAATTACACTTTTTTTTCTTACAACAATAAATCCGTACCCGTTCTCATCAAGTTTGGCAAAATCTCCTGTTCTGAGCCACCCGTCCCTCAGCACCTCTTCCGTAGCTTTCGGTTTATTCAGGTAACCCTTCATCACATTAGGGCCCCGAACTATTATCTCTCCTACTTCTCCGGGGAAAACCTCCTGATCATCCTCGTCAACTATTCTCATTTCAACACCAGGCAGCGGCAGCCCGACAGAACCTGCATTGAGTTCTCCCCTCGGATCATTTATTGATACTATTGGAGAAGCTTCGGTAAGGCCGTAAGCTTCCAGAATTATAGTATTAAAACGGCCTTCGAATTTATCAATCACTTCCCTGGAAAGCGAATCACCGCTCGAAATACAGTATTTTAATGAGGATATATCTTCACCGGCTTCAACAGGTAAATCCGCCATTTCCCTGAACATAAAAGGCACACCGAAAAAATATGTTGCTTTTTCTCTTAAAATTGTACTGATAACCGAATGTGCGTCAAAACTCGTCATAAGTACAAGGGAAGCCCCTGCTTTAAAAAACGATCCCATAATAAATGAATGCCCGAGAGGGTGTGAAAGCGGAAGCACGCATATTCCTGTATCATTGCTGCTTACAGGAACAGCCTGGTGTACGGCATTAATATTGGAAAGTATGTTTTTATGCGTAAGGCAGGCCCCTTTCGGCCGGCCTGTAGTACCTGCAGTATAAACAATTAAAGCATTTTCATCAGGATCAACGTCTACTGTTTCTTCAATGGGTTTATTCTTCTCCGTAAGGTATGTAAGTTCTATTTCTCCCGATTCAACCTGTTCGCCAAGTACAATAAATTTACTACACTGCTCAAGCCCTTCCACACCTTCATGTACTCTGTGCCTGTAGCCCTGCCAGTAGACGATTCCTTTTGATTCGGAATCCTCTATTCTGTGATGAATCTCTTCCGCCTTATAATGAATTGATATTGGGATTATGGTAACACCTATTTTCAGGAAAGCAAAATATACAAAAACAAAATGAGGGCCGTTGGGCAGCATTACACCAACCCCGTCGCCCCTCTGAAATCCCAAAGACAGAAATCCCGCTGCAAGACGGTCTGCATTATCTTTAACTTTTTGATATGTTATGCGCTTATCGAGAAAAATAATTGCAGAATTATCCGGATGCTGTTCCGCTGCATCCTCAAGTAATTTATATAAATTATACACGTTCCGATTCCCTGATTTTTTGCATTAATTCTTCTGCATTATAAGAGCTTCTTACAAATGGCCCTGAAGAAACCCATGCAATTCCGTTTTCCTTTGCAAGTCTTCCATACTCCTCGAATTTTTCAGGAGTAACATATTCCACAACAGGATAATGAAGCCTGGAAGGGGCAATATACTGACCCATAGTAAGGATATCGCATCCTGCATCAGAGAGAGATTTGAACACTTCAATCAGTTCATTCTCTGTCTCGCCAAGTCCAAGCATCAGCCCGGATTTAACTTTAATTCCGGGCATAACATTTTTTGCATTTTCCAAAACCTGCAACGACCTTCTGAAATCAGCCTGGGGCCGCACTTCGGGATAGAGCCGCGGTACAGTTTCCACATTATGGTTAAGGATATCCAGCCCTGCAGAAATTACTGTTTTCAAATCATCAATATTCCCTTTTAAATCCGGGATTAATGCTTCTACTGTGGCATCAGGCAGTTGTTTTCTTATCTCGGATATAGTTCTGTAAAAATGTCGTGCTCCCCCGTCTTCGAGATCATCCCTTGTAACAGAAGTAATTACAACATGTTTTAATCCCATGCTTTTAACAGCTTCTGCAACATGAGCCGGCTCTGATTCATCAAGAGGAGCAGGTGTTCCTCCTGCCACACCGCAAAACCTGCAGTTTCTTGTACACACTTCTCCCATTATCATGAAAGTTGCAGTAGGTTTCTGGAAACATTCACTGATATTGGGACAGCCTGCAGACTGGCATACAGTATGAAGCCCCTTGGATTTAATTAACCTCTTAAGGGCAATTACCTTCTCGCTTTCCACCTTCTTCCTTTTTAACCAGACAGGCAGGCGATTAGGCCTGTTTTTTATTTCTGCTTTAATTTGATTATTATCCATAAGATTTTATTTTAATAAAAGTTTTGATGATAATCAAGAAAATTTTGTTTTTACTACAATTAAAATGCGGCAATAATACAATATTTACGATTCTTCTGCAATTTTCACAAAAATTTCGTGCATCTCGCTGTTCTATCCCCAATTCCCAATTTATTTTTTTCTCATCATAGCATTCGGAATATCTTCTAATATTCACTGCCTCAAGTATCTAACTAATAGCAGTAAATCTCTGAGGTTTTCCGGAAAGAGCATATCTATACAGGTTGCGGGCAAGTAACAATATTATGACTGGGAAAATACTTTTAATACGATAAAATTATTGATTTTTTTGGTTCTTCCGTGTCCTATTTGGAAGTATTCGGATATTTTTTATTTAAACGCTTTTTTTAAATACCAGTATTATTAACATTTTAGTTTATTAGTCTTATTATATTGCTGCAGGGAACGTCCTGAACCGTTTCTTTTCTTTATTAATTTTAATTTTTATGTCAGGTATAAATGGACAGTTCTTTGTCTCAAGTCACTATTCGGATAGACGCTTTTTGCCGTCAGGTGCAATGAATTTCAACTGGGTAGTAGCACTAACCACTTGGCTGTTTTCTTTCTTCAACTTGGCTTTAAGGTATTTCCAATAGTTGCGGGTTTTAGTATAGTCGTTTTGGTCGGTAAGCACAGCAACAATATCCAACACCGAAAACCACCACTTGGAGTTCTTTTCGTCCCAAACAGCACGTACTTCCCGGTCGTCAAAAAAACGTATGGATATTTTTTCCTTACTCATATTTTTATTATTCCTTTTTTTGGCACAAAAGGCGTGACAAACGGTTTTGTCCACAAAGAAAATTACATTTTACTGGAACCGGTTTCTGTCCGAACTGAACTGATTAAAATGGACGGCGAAAGCCGTCCAAAGCATAAATAAGCGATTTAGAATAAAACATTCGTTTGCGTCCCATGCTGCAAAGTGTTATACGGCTCATAAACCAATATTGTATCACTTATAATGGCC
>JAGGVB010000097.1 GCA_021158245.1 bacterium
CCTTCAACAGTGACCATGTTATTATGCAGCCAATACTTAACAAACGGCTTGCCTGTTGCAGCTTCGCTCTGCGCTATTTCACACTCATGGTGAGGAAACTGGTTATCTATTCCTCCTCCGTGAATATCTATGGTTTCTCCGAGAAATTTCATTGACATTACAGAACATTCTATATGCCAGCCTGGATATCCCATACCCCAGGGTGACGGCCACTTCATAATATGTTCGGTATCAGCCTTTTTCCAAAGAGCAAAATCTGCCGGATTCTTTTTATCGGATGCAATTTCAACTCTGGTACCTTCTCTCAAGTCATTAATGTTTCGCCTTGAAAGCTTGCCGTATTCAGAAAATTTTGCCACTTCAAAATAGACATTGCCGTTAGTTTCATACGCATATCCCTTGTCAATTAGAATTTTAACCATCTCAATCATGTCTATTATGAATCCGGTTGCCCTTGAAGATATATCCGGCCTTTGACAGTTCAGCCTGTCCATTGCATCAAAATATCTTCTTTCATATTTCTGTGCTATCTCAACAGGCTCCAGTTTTTCTAATTTTGCCTTGTTTATAATTTTGTCTTCTCCCTCTTCATTATCACCGAGAAGATGTCCTACATCCGTGATATTCTGAACATATCTTACTTTGTAATCAAGAGCACGAAGGAATCTTATAATAACATCAAAAGATACGTAACTTTTTGCGTGCCCCAAATGCGGATCATCGTATACTGTAGGCCCGCATACATAGATACCAACAAAAGGAGGATTTAACGGTTTAAACTCCTCTTTCTTTTTTGACAGGGTATTGTAAACTTTGAGCATATCTCCATTCCTTTTTTTATTGCACAATTAAACTGTATTGCCTATCTTTAAACTATTATGCAAGGGAATCCGGCTAAATTCTCATATACATTCATCTTCATTGTGGGATTCTCGGCTATCTGCGCTCAAATTATCGTATCACGCGAACTTATATCTATATTCCATGGCAATGAGCTGTCTACAGGAATAACCCTTGGTTCATGGTTAATCTGGACGGCAATCGGAAGTAAATTATTTTACAAACTTGCACGAACCCGTCATATAACAATAAACACAATTGCCGGACTTCAAATCATATTTTCCTTTCTTGCACCTTTCTCTCTTGCCGCTATCAGATTTATCAGACAGATACTATCAATCTCTCCCGGAGAAGTTGCAGGGCTTAACCTTATTATAATTGCGACATTTATTACACTTGCTCCATTCTGCCTGATAAGCGGATTCTGCTATTCAGGTGCCTGCCTGATATCCAATAAAAACAATAATAATAGTTCAAAACCTGTCAGCAAGGTTTACTTCTATGAATCAATCGGCTCAGGTATTGGCGGTATTATAACAAGCCTTATACTCATTCGCTACTTTGATTCTTCAATAATAATCATCTTTCTCTTTGTCATCAACCTTCTGACAGCAGCACTAATTCTTATTAAGGATAAATATAAGAAAAATATTTTTATTCTGCCTGCTATTTTTTCAATAATATTTTTTACTCTGTTTGCAACGCCAATGTTCAGGTCGTACCTCTTAAAAGCCCCATGGAAGGGCCACACTCTTATTGGCGCTTATAACTCTGTTTACGGTAAAATAACTATAACACGCCTCGGCAACCAGTATAATTTTTTCCAAAACGGAGTTTTGCTTTTCTCTGTTCCTGATAAATTAACAGAAGAGGAATCTGTCCATTACGCGATGCTATCACACAGACATCCTGAAAAAGTACTCATTATAGGAGGAAGCCCGTACGGATTAATACATGAAGTCCTGCTGCATCCTTCTGTCATAAAAGTAACGTACGTCAATCTCGACCCTGCCCTGACAAAATCTGCTCTAAATATTTCTGAAAAACTACCCGAAGCAATATCTGTCCGAAACAATCCAAAAGTAAAAATAGTATATGCAGATGCAAGAAAATTCATCAGGACGGACAGGCACATGTACGATGTAATTATCACTGCGCTCCCAAGTCCTTATAATGCTCAATTAAACAGATTTTACACTGTAAATTTCTATAGAGAAGTAAAAGAAAGGCTTAGTCAGGGAGGACTTTTTTCAACAGGGGTTCCATCCTCGGAAAATGCAATAAGCCCTGAACAGTCGGAATATCTGAGCATGCTCCATAAGACACTCAAAGCACAATTCAAATCTGTTTTTGTTATACCGGGAGAAACATGTTTTTTTATTGCATTTTCAGATACTGTGAATGAATCTTTAAATGCCAGTCTGTTTATTAAAAGAATCAAAGCCAGAAAATTAAAAACCAGATTTGTAAGAGAGTACTATATCCCTTATCAGCTTTCCAAAGAACGTGTTTCATATTTAAAGGCAAATATTTTACCGGGAAAAATCCTCCATCTTAACATGGATTTCCGGCCTGTCGGCTACTATTTTGACACAATTTTGTGGGCAACTACATTCGCACCCGAAGCTAAATCTATTTTTAAAGCTATAAAGGACATGCCTTTTATCTATTCTGTTTTAATTATTATAGCACTGAGTCTGCTTCTTCTATTATACACTAAAAATTCACAAAAGGGTTATCCTTCTATTTATTCGGGAGTAAACTACTCAATATCCGTTGTTGGGTTTTCAGAAATATCACTTGAAATAATTGCCATAATCTCTTTTCAGGTAATTTACGGCTATGCCTTTTATGCTCTGTCAATAATAATCGCCGGATACATGATAGGCCTTGCAGCAGGATCGCGCATAGCAATCATTTTTTTAAGAAACAAAAAAATTCTCTCTATGTTCATTACAACGCAACTAATTATGTTTATCTTCCCTCTGGGATTTGCTGCCTTACTGATGTTTTTTCAACACTTTTCCGGCCTATACGGAATTATTCCACTGGTCTTCCCTATAATGACAGGATTATGCGGTTTTATAGGAGGGTTCCAGTTTCCCCTTGCAACTCAAATTTTAACAAATAACGGAATCAGACCGGAATTTGCATCTACATCTCTGTACAGCAGAGATCTTGCAGGTTCCGCAGCAGGTGCAATACTTATATCTGCATTTTTTGTACCTGTTTACGGGATATACTACTCTCTTCTGTTTCTATCTATTTTAAATGCAGCAGGAATTATTATTATTATGCTTTCCAAAAAAACTCTTCTATCCCAATTCAACAACAATCATAGTTAGGGGACTAAGAACTTTCTATTTGCTGATTAAAATAATCTGTAAATTTTTGGCTTTATATATAATTTTGCCGAAAGCTCTGCTTCCGGCAAAAACATTCAATATAGATCACAGCCGATTATATTAAAGCGGCCCGAAAAATCCTTCCTTTTTCTTATATCCGTAAGGTATATTAAAAAAATTCGCCGGTACTGTTTCTTTCTGATAACCCTGAAAATCCTGAGTAACAACCCTGCCCAAAGCCTTTGTCTCAATGCGGACAGGATACCCGCCAAGCTCTTCAATCTGCTTAAAAAAACTATTATAATCATCCCCCATGCCCCCAAGGGTCTTTTTTAAAATATCGGCAAAAAGTTCAGGCTCAAGCCCGGTATCAGGGCTTATCCACATTGTTATACCTTTTATAAATGATGATTTCTGACTCATTTTTGTCGGAACAACTTCAAAACACTTATATCCGTTAACTTCGCCCCTTTTCCCTGTTTTCTTAAATAAAGGATCAGGAATAATCACTTTTCCTGTAAGCGTGTCAAAAGTAATTCCGTACATCATCAGAGCCATAACCGCCATACCCTGAAATTCATCCTTTGATAACTCAGTATAGGAGGAGTCCCTGTTATTCACAATCCACATTAAGCCCTTATCAAGCCTGATAATCTTTGAGCTTCCCCTGCCATCGTCTCTGCGTATTTTATCCTCAAAAATCCAGGTTTTTGTATTCTCCAGCTTGCCGGACATGCCGAATATTGGAGGAGTTTGAGTACGTTCTCTTATTACAGTACACTTTATCTGGCTGTATCCGCTGCTTGCCATCAGTGCAAGAAAAAATAAAATTACAAACGGCCCTTTAAACTTATTGCGCATCATGATTCCTGTTCTGCAATTTCAGCTGTTTCAAATATTTCTGTTCTTTCCCGTACTACAAAACATTTTGAAGGGCATTTTGCAACTGCACCCTCAAAGTCTTTTACAGGATGATTTACTTTATCGTAATGGATTACAGGTAAATAGCCGTCCATTGTGATAATTCCGCCAGGCGTCACATTCTCTTTTGCACAAATACTGCAGCCTATACAGCCGACCTTGCAAACCTGTTTAACCTTTTTCCCGAAATCTTTTGATTTACATGCTATGTACACTTTTTGGTCTCTGGGAATCAGCTCCATAATGTCTCTCGGGCAAGCTTCAACACATTTACCGCAGCCAGTACATTTATCTTCAATTACAACCGGAAGGCCTTCATCTCCCATATACATAGCGTTAAAAGGGCATGCTTCAACGCAGGTACCAAGTCCGAGGCATCCGTATTCACACCCTTTTGCTCCATTATCAACAAACTTAGCAGCTGCACAATCTTTTATTCCCTGATATATTGCCCTGTCAGGGCAGTTTTCTTTTGTCCCCTGACAGCGTACTACTGCTATTTTTGGGACAACTTCTCCTGCTTCTTTACCGAGTATAGCAGCAATCTTTTGAGCTACTTCAGAGCCTCCTACCACACAACCGGCGACTTCATATTTACCTTCTACAACTCCCTCTGCAAATCCTGCGCATCCGGGAGCACCGCACGCGCCACAATTTGCACCAGGCAGGATCTCATCAATCTGGTCTACTCTGGGATCTCTTTTAACTGCAAAAATGGAAGAAGCAATGGCAAGCCCTATCCCGAAAAACAGTCCGAGAGCACCCATTACAATTAAAGCTGCAGTGATTCCGGAATCCATGTCTTTTAATTCTCCTTATCAAAATAGATTATATATGAACGCATAAACCCATCGTTAAAACGATGGGTCTACGAGAACTTTATTTGCAGCATAATCTGTTAATTTTATTGAGTCTTCTTCATCTGCGCTATTTTCCATTCAGCCCACTTTGCATATCTTCTGTCTTTTGCCGCTTTGCGGAAATTGGCAATTGCAGCAGTTTTGTCACCAAGGGCCTCTTTGGCTTTGCCTAATTCAATATATGCAGGGCCGAACCCTCTTTTTTTCTGTATACACATTTGAGCAGCAGTAGCAGCCTTATTATATTGGCCAAGATTATTGTATGCTGCAGAAAGGCGGTAATATGTTATTGCATTTCTGGAATTCAGTTCAACAGCTTTATTTAGAGCAGTTACTGCTTCATTATACTTGCCAAGCTCAATTAAAGAAGTACCCAGAGCATTATACGCTTTTCCATATTTTGGATTAATTCCAATTGCATTTTTATATGCTTTTACAGCTTTGGGATAATCTTTTATTTTATAATAATTATATCCTATCTCATAGTATGCTTTAAAAAGAGTTGAATCATACTTCAATGCTTCTTCATAAACATTAATTGCCTTTTTATACTGCTCACGGGAACGGTAGAGTATTCCAAGGTTAAAATAAGCTTTTGCCATGGTAGGATCAATCTTAATAACTTTTTCATAAGTTGATTCTGCTTCATCATATTTTCTTAATTTTTTAAGTGCAATTGCCTTGCCGAAATAGGCTTTTACCCATGAAGGATCCTGCTGAATTGCAATTTCATATTCCTTTAAAGCATTTTCATACTGTCCGAGTTTAATAAACTTATTGCCTCTGTTATATGCAAGCTTAACCTTTGCATCCTTATTGCTTGCTGCAACAAATTTTTCTATCTCTTTTTTAACGCCTTCTATCTCTGCAACCACTTTCTTATA
>JAGGVB010000098.1 GCA_021158245.1 bacterium
CTACCTGTCCGAAGGATTAAATTTGTTTGTCATAATCCCTTTTTCTTTTGCAACCTCTAGTGCTTTTTCATATCCTGCATCAACATGGCGTGCAATTCCGCTTCCGGGATCAACAGTTGTAACCCGCCTCAATCTCTCTTCTCTCTCCTTTGTTCCGTCAGCTACAATTACCATGCCTGCATGGAGGGAGTATCCGACTCCCACTCCACCGCCGCTATGGAAGCTGACCCAGGAAGCTCCGTTTACAGCATTAAGTGCAAAATTGATAAGGGGCCAGTCTGCAATTGCATCACTTCCGTCTTTCATAGCTTCTGTCTCTCTGTTTGGTGAAGCAACAGAACCGCAGTCAAGATGGTCTCTTCCAATCACGATCGGCGCCTTCAGCTCACCGGTTGAAACCATGTGGTTCATTCTGAGAGCAAATTCAGTACGTTCTCCGTATCCAAGCCAGCAGACTCGGGCAGGCAGGCCGAGATGCGGAATCTTCTTTGATGCAAGATCAATCCATCTTGCAAGAGGTTTATTGTCAGGGAAGAGTTCCAGAACAACCTTGTCCAGCTTGTCAATATCTTCCGGATCTCCTGAAAGAGCTGCCCATCTGAACGGGCCCCTCCCTTCGCAAAATAGAGGCCTTACATAAGCAGGAACAAAGCCCGGGTACTTGAAGGAGCCGTCCTGCTTTCTTACTGAAACTCCGGCTGCTTCTGCCTGAGCACGGAGGTTGTTTCCGTAATCAAATGCAACAGCGCCCTGTTTCTGCATCTCCAGAATGGCCTCCTGATGAATAGCAATTGTCTCAAGAGATTTCTTCTGATACGTTTCCGGATCTTTTCCACGGAGCTCCATAAGTTCATCAAAATCTCCTATAGGAATATAATCAAGAAGGCTGTGTGCAGATGTTTGATCCGTAACTATATCAGGAATTACACCTCTTGCAACAAGTTCGGGATGCACTTCTCCGCAGTTCCCTATAAGGCCGATGGAAAGGGGTTCACCCATAGTTTTTGCTTCTTCTACCCATTGTATCGCTTCATCAAGAGAAGATGTCATTCTGTCGCAATAACCCTGATCAACCTTTTGTTTAATTCTGTCAGGCCGGACTTCAACATCCAGAATAACAGCTTCGTTCATAGTTGCAGCAAGGGGCTGAGCTCCGGACATAGCGCCCATACCGCCAGTAAGTATAAATTTCCCCTTAAGGGAATCAACACCAAAATCAATCTTGCCTGCCGCTGCAAAGCTTTCGTATGTTCCCTGAATAATGCCCTGAGTTGCTATGTAAATCCAGCTTCCTGCTGTCATCTGGCCGTACATGATAAGGCCGTCTTCGTCAAATTTGTTAAATTGGTCCTGATTTGCCCATTTTGGCACAATATTGGAATTTGCAATAATGACTCTGGGTGCATCAGGGTGAGTAGGTGCAATGTAAACCGGTTTTCCTGACTGAACGCAGAGAGTGTGCCTGTCGTCAAGATTTTTTAAAATATCAATTATTTCAGAATACGCCTTCCAGTTACGCGCTGCTCTTCCGCTGCCTCCGTAAACAATTAATTCCTCGGGCTCAAGAGCCACATCAGGATCAAGATTGTTCATAAGCATACGCATGGCTGCTTCGGTATCCCAGTTTTTAGCAGTAAGCTTAGTGCCCCTGGGAGCCCTTATAGGCATTTGGGGCCTGTATTCATAATACATTGGGCGTGCCATCTTTCCCTCCTGTTAAAGATCTCGAGGCTTAAAACCTCTTAAAAACTACTTATTTTCTTCAATGATTTTTTCAGTGATTTTAATTGTTTCCCTGCATACGGCAACAACTTCTTCTTTTATTTTTTTTGCTTCATCTTTTATTTTGTTATAGAACTCTTTGTCGTCTATTCCGGTAAGATTAATAATGACATTAAGATATGCACCTTCTGCAGCAGTCTGTGCACAAAGAGCAGCCACACCTGCATCACTAACAGAATTCCTGTTGCCGTTTTCAGCAATTTTTCTTGCAATAATAGAAGCTTCTCCGGATCGTTTGAGAACTCCGAAAGGAACCAGGGTAGCCTCTTTTGTAGCTTCTGTGATAGCAAGATTCCTTGCGGTTTTTTCAGCATCGCTCTTTTTCGGCATTTTCATTGCAGCCATGATTTTGTTAAAAGCTTCCGTGTCCCTGTCAACGTCCCGTATAAACTCTTCCTTAAGCTGTTGTGCCTTTACGCTTATCTCATCCATCTCCTGTTTGAAAGATTTGTAGCCCTTTTTATCAAATGTAAGTGCAGCTACCATTGCAGAAAGGGCGCTGCTTAAACCTCCTGCAAGAGATGCAACACTTCCTCCTCCCGGAGCAGGTGCATCAGTGGATAGCAGATCTGTAAAATCATCAATCCTCATACTTGTAAGATCGTTCTTTTTATCCAATTGATATTCAATGACTTTCTTCTCTTTTTCAAACGAGTAGATATCTCCAAGGCCCATGGATAAAACTGCTATGTGGATTAATTCCGAATCCGGTACTCCGGAAGGTTTCCCCTGTTTTTTCAGATAATACCTGCCTGCATCTTTTAAAGCATCAAGAGGAATCAATCCGACAAGTTCGCTTCCGGTTACTCTTGCGCCCAGTTTTTCAGCAAGATTGCAGCATTCATCAAAAACAATATGAGGAGGCGTTATTTTGTAGTTGGTAAGATTCATGGAGACCTGAGCTCTGCCGAAGTCCTCCATGTACCATCCTACAGCTTTACAGTTCGTAAACTTACCGGGGACTCTTAATTTATTTCCTTTTTCATCTTTTACTATTTTACCTTTTGAGTCCCTCTTTAGCCGTCCTTTTTCCCGGATTGTAAAAGCAATTTCTTTTGCAATATTTGTGTTTCTCGTGTTAAGATTAATATTGTATGCAATAAGAAATTCCCTTGCACCTATGACAGTCGCACCTGCTGTTGGATTGAATACTGCAGGCCCGAAATCAGGTTTCCAATGGGGATCCTTTAACTTCTCCTCCAGCCCCTCATACTCTCCTGCTCTGATATTTGCAAGATTTTCTCTTTCAGGAGTGCTTGCAGCAGATTCGTAAAGATAGACAGGAATTCCAAGCTCTTCACCTACACGTTTCCCGAGTTTTTTTGCAAGGTCTGCGCACTCTTCCATTGTAATGCCTGAAACAGGAACAAACGGGCACACGTCAGTAGCGCCCATTCTTGCGTGAGCGCCTGTCTGAGTCCGCATGTCAATAATTTCAGATGCCTTTTTAATAGCCCGGAACCCAGCTTCAACAGTGCTTTCGGGATCTCCGACAAATGTTATAACTGTTCTGTTTGTGTCTTTGCCGGGATCAACATCAAGAAGTTTAACATTTTTCACAGCATCAATGACATCTGATATCTGTTTGATTTTGGCCATATCCCGGCCTTCACTGAAATTCGGTACACATTCGACTATTTTTAACATAGAATCTCCGTCAATGCTTTTACTGATTTATTTTTTTACTCGTTAAGAGAACCGATCTCTTTTTCAACTTCTTCCAGAATCTCGCAGGATTTGACAAGCTGCTTCATAGTTGTGTGGTCTGCATAAAGGGGCCGGTCAATTTCCAGAAATTCCACGTGGCGTCTTATAACGTTTTTAGCGGTCTGGACACCTTTGCCTAATTTGTGCTCGCGTAAATCAAGAGCCTGTGCAGCAGCCATGAATTCAATTCCAAGAATTCCGTAGGCATTATCCAGAATCTGAAAGTTCTTGATAGCAGTGTTCATTCCCATACTTACAAAATCTTCCTGATCTGCAGCAGCCGGAATGGATTGAATTGATGCAGGCATTGAAAGGATTCTCTGCTCAACAATCTGCATATCAGCAGTATACTGGCTGAGCATAAGGCCGGACATCATTCCTGCACCTTTAGTCAGGAATGGAGGAAGCCCTCCACTGAGTGCAGGGTTGTTCAGCCTGTTCATCCTTCTTTCGGACATAACAGATACCATTGTTACTGCAACACCAGCCATATCCATTGGCAGAGAAACAGGTGTTCCCTGAAAATTCGCTCCTGAAAGCTGAGTGTTAAGATCAGGAAAGAAGATGGGATTATCTCCGACACCGTTCAGCTCAATCTCAACCTGAGATCTTGCAAATTCAAGAGCATCGTGTGCAGCGCCTATTACCTGAGGTGTGGAGCGCATGGAATATGCATCCTGTACCTTTACTTTCAGACGTCCCTCAGCAAGGTCTCCATGTGCAACAAGTTTTTGTATTGATTTTGCAGAACGTATTGCACCCTTAAAACCCCTGACTTCGTGAAGCAGCGGTGTATATGGTTTCATATTTGCGAGCAGTGCCTCAAGAGACATTGCTGCTGCAATTTCAGCCTGTTTCAGCCAGTGCATTGCATCATAAAGAAAGATAGCGCTCATTGCAGTAAGAACATTTGAACCGTTTATTGTTCCAAGCCCGTCGCGTGCCTGAAGCCCGGGAATTGGTATGCCTGCTCTGTCCATTGCTTCTTTTCCGCTTAAAAGCTCTCCTTTATAATAGGCCTTTCCTTCTCCCATGAGCAGAAGTGCTATCTGAGACATAGGAGCAAGATCGCCGGAAGCGCCTACAGACCCTTTCTGGCAGATAAAAGGAGTAACGCCCTTGTTAAGCATCTCAACCAAAGTTTGAGTAATAACAGGCCTGATACCTGAATTACCGTGAGCATGAACGTTAATTCTTCCTGCCATAGCGCCGCGAACATATTCTATGGGTGCGGGGTCACCGATACCTGCTGCATGATTGTAAACAAGATATTTCTGAAAATCCTTTACCTGATCATCATTAAGTACAACTTCAGAAAATTCACCGATACCTGTATTTACTCCGTACATAATTTCATGTGCCTGAATTTTTTCTTCAAGCATGTCGCGGCATTTGGAAATTCTGTTTAGCGCATCAGGATGAAGTTCAACTTTTTCATTATAACGGGCAATACGTACAACCTTTTCAATTGTAAGATTTGATCCGTCGAGAATAATTGCCATTTTAAACTCCTTTCTTTCCGGTTAAAAAATAAGTTATAAGATATTTTTTAAAATTTATTGTACTCAATAATAAAATTATTACATTGAAAACTGTTTTGAAAATTTCCCCCCCAAATCAATGCTTTGTTTGTTTGCGGCTTCCGCAGCGTTATTTATCAGTTCTTTTTCTGAAATTAACTCCTTCGCAGCAGCAAGATCATTGCTGAAAATCCGGTCTTCTTCAGCATGGTCTATTCTTGAGCGAATCAGGCTGTGGCATGATTCAAGAACAGGCCCGGATTTCATTGGACGCCTGTAATCAAAAGCCTGGGCAGCACATACAAGTTCAACAGCAAGAATATTTTCAAGATTGTCAATAATCATGTTAAGTTTTCTTGCGCTGATAGAACCCATGCTTACGTGATCCTCCTGGCCGAGGGAGGTGGGTATGGAATCCGCACTTGCGGGAAAGCACAGAGATTTGTTTTCACTTACAAGTGCAGCAGAGGTGTACTGAGGAATCATAAATCCCGAATTTATTCCGGTGTTTCTCATGAGAAGTTTGGGAAGGCCGCCGTGGCCGCCCTGAAGAAGAAGATAAGTTCTGCGGTCGGAGATGTTACCAAGTTCACTTGCAGCAATGGAGGCATAATCCATTGGTATGGCAATTGGTTCCCCGTGAAAATTTCCGCCGCTCACCGTATTGTCCGCACTAAAAATTATAGGGTTGTCAGTTACAGAGTTGACCTCAATCTGCAGAATCTCCTTCAGGTGAAACCAGGCATTTCTTGAAGCTCCGTGAACCTGCGGAATACATCGTAATGAGTAGGGATCCTGAACTCTTCCGCAATTTGTATGAGAGGCCACCATCTCGGAATTCTCAAGCAGCGTTTTCAGCCTGTGTGCCACATGTTTTGACCCTGCATAGGGCCTGAGTGCATGGAGTTCGGGAATAAAGGGTTTTGCAGATCCAAG